>JAKAGJ010000174.1 GCA_021815655.1 Deltaproteobacteria bacterium
CGATCTATCTTGACTGGGGCAGCCCAGCACCCACTTGTCCAGATAGCCCCTGAAGGAGACATCATCGCTGGCCTCCTGGCGGTACATGTGCAGGTGCCGGGGGTCATAGTCGTAGAAGTAGTGACAGGCCGTGGGATGGGCGCCGAAGGGTGCCTGCACCACGGCGTCCACCAAGAACGGAGGCAGGCAGTTCTGGTCCGGGTCCTGACGCAAGAAGGCGGCCGGCACGATCTCCTCGCAGGAGACGATGACCCGGCTGGCGGCGCGGGCCTGCTCCAGGTCGAGGAAGGTGAGCCCCTTGATGCGCACGGTGCCGTCGTCGCCCGCATACTGGGCGTGCAGCAGGGTGACGTCGGGGGTCAGGGCGGGCAAAAGCACCACCTTATCGGGCTGGGGGCTGAAGGGATCGTCAGCCACCACCGCCTTGTAGCGGGCGATCTTGCCCTGGCCGCGCAATTCGGGCCCGAAGCCCCATTGTTCCAGCAGATCGCTGGCCAGGCCCGAGCGGCAGGGCATGAAGGGCAGGCCCATGGAGCCGGCCAGGAAGCGCAGGCTCATCTGAAAATTGGAGTAGTCCTCAACCTCCAGGCGTCCCTCCTGCACCGCGCGGCGAAAGCAGATGCAGGTGGGCGCGAAGCGGCCGTTGCCGCCATAGGCGATCTCGATGCGCCGCACGCAGCCGGCCCCCACCAAGAGGTCCAGGGCCTGGCCCTGGGAGTGGGCCACCAGGTGCAGGTCCTTCTTGCCCTGGCGCGCCACCTCGCGGGCCAGGGTCATGGGGTTGCGGGTGACCGTGAAGCCGCCCAGGGCCACCATGTCACCGTCTTGCACAAAGCGCCGCACCGCCTCTTCGGCGCTCATGAATTTGTCGCAGGCCTTTTGACCTCGGATCATGGCTGGCTCCTCTCCGGCCTTGGTGAGAACGGCGGCGCCAGTGCAAGCCCGGCGCCGCCGCGCTCCTGTCTACTTGGCTTGGCAGTCGTACTGGTGGTTGGGAATGAAGATGGTCGGCAAGACCGTCAGCACGTAGGAGACGGCCAGGATGGTAAGGCCCATGCCGATTGAACTCTGAGTGGCGATGCCGCCGATGATGGCCGGGGCCAGGGCCGCGCCGATACGGCCCACGTTATAGGAGCCGCCCACGGCGGTGGCGCGGATGCGCACGTTGAAGCTCTCGGCCATGTAAGAGCCGTTTACCCCGTAGGGCGCTCCGTAGAGAAAGCCGAAGATGGTCATCAGGATGACGATGTTGGCGGGGCTGTGATAGAAGATGATCACCGGCAGCGTGATGGCGGTGCCCAGACAGGGCAGAACGAAAAGCGCGCGGCGGCCTATCTTGTCGGCCAGGTAGCCGGCGATGATCTTGCCCACCACCGCGGCCATGAAGGTGCCCACCATGAAGCCGGTCATCTTGCGGAAGTCCATGCCGGTTTCGGTGACCAGGTAGCTGGGTAGCCAGGTGCTGGCCCCGTAGTAGCCGAACTGCAAAAAGGTGGAAACCGTGGTCCAGAGGATAAAATTTTTGCGCGTGGCAGGATCGCCGAAGATCAAGTCCCACTCGGCCTTGCCCTTGCCGCGCTTGTCGCTAGCGCCCCGCACCTTATCCTTCCAGCCGGGGGGCTCGGGGATCATGCGCTGCATGATAATGGCCAGCGCCACCGGGGCCAGGGAGCAGAAGAAGAGCGTGCGCCAGCCGTAGAGGGGGATGATCCAGCCGGCCAGCAAGGAGGACAAGGCGTAGCCCACCGAATAGCCCGCGCCCACCACGCCCAGCACCTTGCCTCGGTGTTTGGTGGGCACGAATTCGCTGACCAGGGTCATGCACACGCCCCAAGCGGCGCCCATGCCTAGGGAGGAGATGAAGCGGATCACGGCGAACTGCCAGTAGTTCTGGGTAAAGCCCAGCGCCGAGGTCCCAATCGAGAAGATTATCATGGTCCACACCATGGTGCGTACCCGGCCGAAGCGGTCGGCGGTCCAGCCGCCGAAGACGCCGCCGATGGCCATGCCGATCATGGAGATGGTGCCCAAGGTGCCGGCCTCGATCTTGTTCAGGTGGAGATCAACCATGAGCTTGGGCAGAGCCACGGCCAGGAACATCATGTCGATGCCGTCGATCAGTACGCCCAAAAAGGAAAAGATGAAGACGGCGATCCAGACGCGGTCGCTCACCTGGGCCGGGGCCATGGCGGCCAGCCCCTGGGGTTGTGCGCTAGTTGTTTTGACAGCCTCCATAAATCCTCCCTTTTGATTCTTGAAGTTCATCAGTCCCGGACCGGCTAGCGTGCCCCTCCAGGCGGCGAGGCCCGGTCTGCTGGAGGGCTCCTGTCGGGAGGGAATTGCGGGTGGTGGCAGTGGTGGTCCCTGGGGCACTGGGCCTACTCCAGGCCAGACGCCGGTTTCGCCTGACGCGTGAGCGCTTTTGCAAATACGGCACCAAGGGGGTCGGCCCTGCCATGGGACCGACAAAACTACAGAATTGTCATGGGGAGAATGCCTGGAAACGGCCGGCGTGGTGCCGCCGGGCGGAAAACCGCCGAGGTTGAGGCCGGCGATGAGCGGATTACCGCTTACTGGCCAGGGGGTTCTAGACGGGAGATCGTCGGAGAGGTTTCAGCCGGGAGCTCAAGCTGGAGACGGTTGGCCTGGTCAGGTAAAGGTGGCCTGAGCGTGATGGGCACCTTCGCGCCGGCGCCCCAATGAGAAATCAGTTTGTTCGTGAACATGCCGGCCGGTTTTCCATGCCCCGGAAGCTGATCGGCTGCGGCTCGGCCATGATGTGCCTGTGGGCCCACGTCCAGCGGCCTGGAGTGTTTTTGCCGGGCCGAAGCCTCCCCCGGGCCAGGGTGATGGACCACCTTGCGTTAGGCTCCTTGGTTGCATTAAGCAGATGCAAAACGGCGGGGCTGGCTCCCGGGAGCATTGCTGGTAAGGTGTTACCCATGGTCCGGTATCAGTAGGGGGAGGAAACGATGCACAAGGCCAGGGTGCTGTTGGTGGATGATCGTAGCGAGTTCAGGCAGACGCTGGGTGAGCGCCTACAGGCCAGGGGGTATCAGACGCTGGGCATGGGCAGCGGCGCCGAGGCCCTGGCGGCGGTGCAGGCGCAGGATTTCGACGCCGTGGTGCTGGACATGGTGATGCCGGGCATGGACGGCCTGGAAACCCTGCGGCGCTTGCGTCAGGTTCGCCCCGCCCTGCCCGTGATCGTGCTGACCGGCTACGGCACCTCCGAGGACGTGGTGCAGGCCCTGGCCCTGGGCGCCCGCGACTACCTGGTCAAACCCGTCGACCTGGATATCCTCCAAAAGCGCATCGACGAGGCCACGGCCCCTCGGCCCGGCTTGCCCACCCGCAGTTAGTACCCTCCGTCGGCCAAGGAGGCCAGGGCGCGGCCGTGCCGGTTTAGCCTACGGGCAGCAAGTCATACTCCCCCCGGCAGGCGGGGCAGCCTCCGGCCTGGTTGCCCGGGCTATCCAGCAGGCGGAAACGCAAGGGCCAGAGTTCCACGGCCAAGAGGCCTCGCAGCACTTGTTCCTGGGCGCCCACCAGGAGTTTCAAGGCCTCGGTGGCCTGAAGGCTGGCCAGGCAGGTGGCCGCGGGGCCGATGACGCCCCCCGCGGACCAGCCCTGCGGAGGGTCGCTCAGGCGGGGAAACCAGCAGCGCAGGCAGGGTCCCTGGCCGGGGAGCACCACCAGGAGTTGGCCCTGGGCCTGGGTCACGCCGGCATGCACCAGGGGAATGCCCAGCTTGAGGCAGGCCTCGTTGAGCAGCTGGCGGGCGGCGGCGCTGTCCAGGCCATCCAGGACCACATCGCAGCCGGCCAGCAGCTCCAGGGCGTTGTCTGGCTGCAAGGCCTCCTGGCGCGGTTCCACCGCCACCGCGCGGTTCAGCGAACGCAGGTAGGTGGTGGCCGCCTCCACCTTGGAGCGCTCGGACAGCACATCCTGCTCGTTGAACAGCACCTGGCGGTGGAGGTTGTCCCAAGCGGGGTAGTCGGGGTCCACCAGGCGCAAACCCCCCAGCCCGGCGCGGGCCAGCAGCATGGCCGCCGTGCCGCCCAGCCCGCCGATGCCCACCACCACGGCCTTGGCGCGGCGCAGGCGCTCCTGCCCCGCCTGGCCCCAGGGGCCGAAGCGTTCCTGCCTGGCGTAGCGGCCGTCCACCTGGTCTCAGCCCCCGAAGGCGGGGTGGATCAGTTCCACCCGGTCACCCTGATCGAGCAGCGTGGTTTCATAATCCCGGGGGTGCACGAAGCGGCCGTTGAGTTCCACCACCAGGTCCTTGTGCTGGGCCTGCTGGCGCAGGATCAGCGCGGCCAGGCTCAGCCCGGCGGGCAGGCGCTCCGCGAAGCCGTCGACCACCACGCTGATCTCCTGGGGGCTGTGCAAATGCGGGCCTCCGGTCCTTCTCAGTCCAGGCGGATTATCTTCACGCGTTTGCCGCACCAGTCGGTGGGCAGGTACACCCGGCCGCTCTTGCCGCTACGGGTGACCAGTTTGTCCACCATCTCCAGGCCGCGCAACTCAAACCTGATTTTGTCCCCGGCGTCTGGGCGGTCGTCCCGCGCCGCCGGGTCAGGTCCGGCCTCGCCGTGGGCCTGGGAATGCCTGCCCACCCCCAGGCTAGCCCTTCTTGGCCCGGGCCAGGGCCTTGAGCACCCGCTCCGGGGTGAGCGGCAGCTCATTGATGGCCACCCCGATGGCGTCGTGCACGGCGTTCAACAAGGCCGGGATGGTGGGCATGATGGCCCCCTCGCCCACCTCCTTGGCCCCGAAGGGTCCGTTGGGCTCGCCCGACTCCACCACGATGCACTTCATCTGGGGCATGTCCAAGATGGTAGGTATATGGTACTCCCCCAGGGAGGGGTTGAGCACCTTGCCGTTCTGGTCGAACTTCACCTCCTCGAACATGGCCTCGCCCAGGCCCATGGAAACCGAGCCCTCCATTTGCGCTTCCACCGAGGTCAGGTTGATGGCCTGGCCGCAGTCGTGGGCGTCGGTGATGTGCTCCACGGTGATCTGCCCGGTTTCCAGGTCCACGCTCACCTCGGCCACCTGGGCCGAGCATCCGTAGGCTGGCGAGGTGCCCACCGCAGCGCCCTTGTGGCTGCCACCCAGGATGGGCGGCTTGTACTTGCCGGTGCCGATGATGGTGCCGTGTTTGAGGTAGGCCACGCGGGCGGCCTCGGTGAAGGTGAGCTTGTCGCCGCTGGGATGGTCGCTCCAGCCGCGGTGCTCCTTGATGTACTTGGTGCGCAAGGCGCTGAAATCCACCGCATCGCCGCTGATCTGCACCAGCCCGCGCTTGAGGTCCAGGCGCTGCCGCTCGACGCCCAGTTCCTCGGCCAGGGCCGTGAGGACCTTTTCCTTCACCGCCTCGCCGGCCTCCTTGGTGGCGTGGCCGGTCATAAGGGTGGTGCGCGAGGAATAGGCGCCCAGGTCCACGCCGTGGTCGGTGTCGCCGCTGACCAGGCGCACGGCCTCATAGGGGATGCCGATGGCCTCGGCGGCGATCATGGCCATGGTGGTGTCCGAGCCCTGGCCGATCTCGGCCGCCCCGGTCTTGACCAGCACCGTGCCGCCATCCTCCTGCACCTTGATGGTCACGGTGGCGTGGTAGGTGTCGGAACGGTAGATAGGATAGCCGGCGCCGGAGACGAAGAAGCCCGAGGCCATGCCGATGCCCCGGCCCCGCGGCAGCTTGCCGCGCTTCTTGAGCCAGTCGGAGCCGGTCTGCACGGCCTGGATGCACTCCTTCATGCCCAGGGAGGACATGGACATGTGGTTACAGGTGACGTCGCCGTTGTCCATGA
>JAKAGJ010000175.1 GCA_021815655.1 Deltaproteobacteria bacterium
GGGGGCATGGCTGTTGAGCGTAGCACGAAAAGAGGACGATATCCAAGGTGGCGCGAATGCATAGCATATAGGCTCACAAGCAACACTCCGATAAGAACCTTGACATGGCGAAGCACCATTGTTAAAAATTTCTTAAATGACTTTGGCGATGGAGTCCGCCTAAAACCGCTCTCCCGAGCTGATGACTCCTACCATAAGGCCGCCAGGCCGGTGGTAGGAGGTTGTCTCGCATAGCCCCCTACCAAGACTCGCTTGGAGGGGGTTAACCATGGAACATCCGGTTTCGCTCTCCTTCGTTGCCGATCGGGACTACGGTCCTGCTGCCACTTCCCAACAGCTGCTCGCCTTCCTGGATCAGGCCATTACTATCACCCGGGACCTGGGACCGGAGTTGCGCAATTTTTGCGAAGGCTTGGGCGCTCTTAGCCAGCGTTTCAGCGAGGAGCGCTTCCATTTGGCGGTGTTAGGCCAGTTCAAGCGAGGCAAGAGTACCCTGCTCAATGCCCTGCTGGGCCAACCCCTGCTGCCCACCTCGGTGGTGCCCCTCACCGCGATTCCCACCTTTCTCCGCCCCGGCCCCCAGCTTCAGGCCAGGGTGGCCTTCAAGGATGAACGCCCCAGTGAAGAGTTCACCTGTCGGCATGCCCCGGAGATGTCCGCCTTCCTGGCCCGCTATGTCAGCGAGGATCAGAACCCCCGGAATCGGCTGGGGGTGGCCCAGGTAGAGGTTTTCCTGCCCGCGCCCATACTGGAGCGGGGCGTGGTGCTCATAGACACCCCGGGCATCGGCTCCACCTTTCGCCACAACACCGAAGCCACCTTGAACTTCCTGCCCCAGTGCGACGCCGCCCTGTTCGTGGTTTCGGCCGATCCGCCGATTACCGAGGTTGAGATTGAGTTCTTGCGTGAGGTGCGGGCCAAGGTGGCCCGGATCTTCTTCGTCCTGAACAAGGTGGACTACCTGAGCCAGGCTGAGCGCGAACAGGCGGCGGCCTTCTTCAAGGCCGTGCTGCATGAACAGCTTGAGTTCCCAGAAGACGTGAGTCTCTTTTGCCTATCCGCCCGTCAGGGCCTGGAGGCGGCTCTCGGTCACGATGCCGGCATGTGGGAGGCAAGTGGATTTAAGAGTATCACAGCCTACCTGATGGACTTCCTGGCCGAGGGCAAGGCCAGCGTCCTGCGTGAGGCCATCGCTCGAAAGGCTGCGGACTTGGTGGCCGGAGTCCTCATGCGCCTGGACTTGGAGGTGCGCGCCCTGGTAATGCCCCTGGCCGAGCTTGAGGAACGACAACAGATTTTCGAGCAAAGGCTCGTGGATATCCGCCAGCAGCAGCAGATGGCCGGCGACCTTTTGGCCGGTGACCGCAAGCGTATGCACCAGTTTCTGGAGGACAAGGCCGCCGCCTTGCGCGGGCGGGCCATGGCCGCCTTGGAAAAGGTGTTGGACGAGGCTTTAGCTGTGGTCAAGGGCTCCGACTACCATCTGCCGGCCCAAGAGGCCCTGGATAACCAAGTGCCAACGTTTTTTGAGCGCGAGTTGGGCCTGTTCATCCAGGAGGTGGATCAGAAGGTCACCGAGGTCTTGCGGCCCCACGAACTGAGGGCCACCGAGCTGATCGCCAGCGTGCGCCAGACCGCCGCTGAGCTTTTCGACGTGCCCTACCACGCCCCGGAAAGCGAGGGTGCGTTTATTGTGAAGCGCAAGCCTTACTGGGTTACCGCCAAGTGGTTGGTCTCCATCAGCCCCACTCCTCCCATACACTTGGACTGGTTGTTTCCACATAGCATGCGGATGGCAAGGGTACGCAAGCGCCTGCTGGCGCAAATCGAGGAATTGGCCGGGCGCAATGTGGAGAACATACGCTGGGCCACCTTGCAGAATCTGGACCGTACTTTTCTGCTCTTCGGTTCAGCCCTGAAGCAACGCCTGGAGGACACCGTCGCCGCCACCTATGGGGCCATCGAGGCGGTAGGCCGCCGCCGGCAGGAGCATGCCGGGGAGGTGGAAGGCGAGGTGGCACGCCTCAAGTCATCTGCGGCATCGCTCAGAATACTGGAGGTGAAGTTGGCGTCCTTGGCCATCACGTGACTTGGCCTATTTGGCTTGCGGCATGGTCCCACAAGTGCAAGTTGACAGCAACCGAGGCATCCGGAGTGTGACGATGGACAACCCTGCCGAGCAAAACAACAACTCCCGGCAGACGGCCCTTAAGTTTGTGGTCCTGGTGGGAGTGGTCAGTCTATTCAGCGACGTGACCTACGAGGGAGCGCGAAGCATCCACGGCCCCTTCCTGGCCCTGCTGGGGGCCAGCGCCACCACCGTGGGCGTGGTGGCCGGCCTGGGCGAGATGGTGGCCTATGCCCTGCGTTTGGTCTTCGGTTACCTGAGCGACCACACCGGCCGCTATTGGACCATCACCATCGCGGGCTACATCCTCAACCTCTTCGCCATTCCCTTACTGGCCCTGGCCGGCAACTGGCCCATGGCCGCCGCGCTCATGGTGGCCGAGCGCATGGGCAAAGCTGTGCGCTCGCCGGCCCGCGACGCCATGCTCTCCCACGCCGCCCATCATATGGGCCGGGGCTGGGCCTTCGGCTTGCACGAGGCCCTGGATCAGATCGGCGCGGTCACCGGCCCTTTGGTGGTGAGCGCGGTCATGTACTTCAAGAGCGATTACCGCGCCAGTTACGCCGTGCTCCTGGTCCCCGCCCTCATGGCCATTGCCGTGCTGCTGGCCGCGCGTTGGCTTTATCCCACCCCCCGCGATATGGAAGACTCGCCCGATCATCATCTTGAGCCCCAGGGTATTCCCCGCGTGTTTTGGCTTTACATGGGGGCCAGCGCGTTGATCGCCGCCGGGTTCGCCGACTACCCCCTGGCCGCCTATCACTTCCAGAAGACGGGCTTGATATCCGAGGTCTGGATACCCCTGTTCTACGCCGTGGCCATGGGGGTGGACGCCCTGGCCGCCCTCTGGCTGGGGCACAGGTACGACCGCAAGGGCCTGTCGGTAATGGTTGGGGTGGCCCTGGTCTCGGCCCTCATCGCTCCGTTGGTGTTCCTGGGCGGCTTCTGGCCGGTTCTGGCGGGCATGATATTATGGGGTGTGGGCATGGCGGCCCAGGAGTCGGTGATGCGCGCCGCCGTGGCGGGGATGACACCGGCGGGCAAGCGGGGCTCGTCCTACGGTCTGTTCAGCGCCGCCTATGGCGTGGCCTGGTTCCTGGGCAGCGCGGTCATGGGTTTTCTCTACGACCACTCGGTGGGTGCGCTAGTGGCGTTCTCGGTGGTGATGCAACTCCTGTCCGTTCCCTTGCTCTTGGTCGTCAGCCGGAGGACACGCGCATGATCCCATGGAGAAGGGTGCTGCTTTTGATGGCGTTGACATCTGCCGCATCCGTCAGCATCACTTGGGAGTGGGACCAAGCTGTCCAGCGCCTGGTCTCGCCATGGGGCCAGGCATCATGGGGCCGTTTCTGGGGGCTCGCCGCCTACTGGCTCGGCCACGGGGGAGTTCAAATCGGAGCCATTGGGTTGGTGATCGCGCTGGCTCATCTCAACCACCAGCGCGACACTCGCAAGTTTGGTTTTATCGCTCTGGCGGTCTTCGTGACATCTGGGTTGGCGGTTCAAGCGCTGAAGCTATTGGCCGGGCGGCCAAGGCCCGCCATGAATGTCGCTGGTTGGGAGCCGTTACGTTTCGTCATGGCAAAGCGGATGGACTCGTTTCCTTCTGGCCATGTCACGACCAGCTTCGCCTTGGCCACCGTGCTGGCGGCTCGCTACCCCAAAGCCGCTGTGGTCAGCTACGGGCTGGCCATCCTGATCGCCCTAGGCAGGGTGGTCGGTGGCTCCCACTTCCCGAGCGATGTATTGGCCGGAGCGGCCCTGGGGATGCTAGTGGGTTGGTTGTCGGTTTGGCGCATGGCCCCGCCCAGCCAGCCCTTGGCATTCAGGGCGTCTCCAGGTGGGAAAGACTTGTTATGATATTTTACGGAAAGTTGGCGTTGGGAGTTGAACCTAGATGAACGCGCTGTTGGTTTTCGTGGGGGGTGGCATTGGAGCGGTCAGCCGCTACCTGCTCAGCCTGGCCGCCGTCCGGCTTTGGGGCGCTGGCTTTCCCTTCGGAACTCTGGTGGCCAACATGATCGGCGTGTTCGTCATTGGTCTGTTCTTTGGTCTGGCAGAGCGCTTCAGCTTCCTGACCGGCTCAGCGCGGCTTTTCTTCGTCACCGGCTTCCTGGGTGGCCTGACCACCTTCTCAAGCTTCGGCTGGGAAACGGTCAAATTGGCCGGCGACGGCCTGCTGACCCTGGCGCTGACCAACTTTCTCGTGAACAACCTGGTGGGCTTGAGTTTGGTGGTGGCCGGCATGTGGCTGGGCAAGTCGATCTGAACTTCATATGCGGGACGGGGGTAGCGGTTTGGAATACAGTGTTATCTGCATATACGCCAGCGAGGATGCCCGCTGGGAAGGCAAGCCGTTGGCGGACGCGCTGATGCGTTTGCTGCAAAACGGTCAGCTTGCCGCTCGCTGCCTGGTGACCAGGGCAATCGCCGGCTGCTACGAAGGTGGAGAAGTGGCCACCCAGCGAGTGGAGGTGCTGTCTTACAATCTGCCCCTGAAGATCGAGATCGTCCTACCCACCCCCGAGGTGGAAGCCCTGCTGCCGCGAATATTGGAGATGGTCGGCGAGGGCGTCGTGGGCGTCACAGAGATGCGCATGGTTGCCCACAAGGTCAAGCATCACCTGGTTCCCAGGCATCTGAAGGTGCGCGACGTGATGACCCCCAATCCTAAACTGGTCCAACCAGACACTCCCCTGAGCCGGGCGCTGGATATATTGCTCTCCTCGGACTTCACCGGCCTGCCGGTGGTGGATCAACAGGGTCGGCCGGTGGGCATCATTACCGACGGTGATTTGCTCTACAAGGCTGGCATACCCATCAGGGTGCGATTGCTGGCCCAGTTCGCCGCCGACGAGGTCAGCTCTCTGCGGGAGAGTCTGGCCCACAAGCAGGCCAAGGAAATAATGACCGCGCCCCTGGTGACGGTGCATCAAGATCAGTATCTATTCGAGGCCGTGGACGCCATGCTCAAACGGGGCCTGCGGCGCTTGCCTGTGGTCGACGCTGGCGGGGTCCTGGTGGGCATTCTCTCACGCATAGACATCTTCAAGGCAATCAGCAAGGAGGCCCCTGATTCCAGGAGGCTCCAGAGCAACGGCATTGTGTTTAGCGAACCATGCCGGGCCATCGACGTTATGCGCAAGGATACCCCGACCGTCTCTCCGGACGCACCCCTGGAGCAGGTAATCAACTTGTTGGGCAACAGCGCCATAGAACGCGTGGCGGTGGTGGATGCACAGGGAAAGCTGCTGGGCCTGATATCCGACCACGCCATGCTGGGCGCTTTCTCTGAACACAAGGAAGGGCTCTGGGATTACCTGGTGCGCAAGATGTCCTCCAAAGAGGTTGGCGAACGGCACGCGGAGCTTATCAGGCAGTATCGCAGCACCAGGGCCGGCCAGGTCATGGAGGAGGATTTCCCCAGCGTGGGCCAGGATACGACCCTGGAGGAGGCGGCGCGGATCATGACCGACAAGCGCGTCAAGCGCCTGCCCGTGCTGGACGCCCAGGGCCATCTGCTAGGGATGCTGAGACGGGAGGCTCTGCTGCGTCTAGAACCCGGCGACGGCGCTCCAGGCAAGGGTGCAAAGGCGTAGCGCCTTCACCCGGCTGCCTCGCCGGGAAAAAGGAGGGTGCCCAATAAGGGGCGCACCTTGGCCATTGACACGGTAGACTTGATTAATC
>JAKAGJ010000176.1 GCA_021815655.1 Deltaproteobacteria bacterium
CCCGGAGCGGCCGGCCGGCCTTTCTGGTGGAGACCGAGGCCGACCTGGACCGGCCGCGCCTGGCCAAGCTGGGCTCGGTGGGGGTGACCGCCGGGGCCAGCACGCCCAACTGGATGATTAAAAAGGTGGTGCGCGAGCTGGGGGCCATCCGCTCCCAGGGCGAGCCCCGGCTCTCCTTCTGGCTCAGCCGGGTCTACCGTTTCCTGGTGCGCAGCCAGTTGGTGGTGGCCGGCGGCGCCGCGGGCATGACCGTGGCCAGTAGCCTCCTGCAGGGGCACCGGCCCTCGCTGACCCTGGTGGGCGTGGCCTTCTTCTACATCTACGCCATGCACATCCTCAATCACTTCCTGGACAAGGAGGCGGGCCAGTACAACGAGCCCGACCGGGCCCAGTTCCTGGCCAAGCACCGCGTCTTTCTCATAGGCTCGGGCGTGGCCTCGGCGGCGGCGGCCCTGTTCCTGTGCGCGCTCTTGGGCAGCCTCCCCTTCTGGCTGGTGCTGGTGATGAGCGCCCTGGGCCTGTTGTACTCGGTGCCGGTGATCCCGGCCCGGCTGGAGCGGCGCATCGGCATTCAGAGCCTCAAGGACATCCCCGGCTCCAAGACCATCAGCGCCGCCTTGGCCTGGGCGGTGATCGTGGCGGTGCTGCCGGCGGTGGCCAAGGGCAGCCTGCCCTCCTGGCCGGCCAGCCTGGCCTTTGTCTACGCCATGGTGATGGTCTTCGTGCGCTGCGCCTTCTTCGACATCCTGGACGTGCAGGGCGATCTCATCGTGGGCAAGGAAACCATCCCCATCGTGCTGGGGGAGGCCAAGACCCGGCGGCTGCTCTTGTCCCTGATCGTGGGCCTGGGCCTGCTTCTGGCCGTGGCCCCCCTGCTGGGCCTGGCCTCGGACCTGGCCTGGGCCCTGATCCTGCCCGTGGCCGGGCTGGGGGGCATGCAGATCATCCTCATGCGCGGGCTGATGATGCCCGGCGCGGCCGGCGAGGGCCTGGTGGACTTGAATTTCTGGCTGGCCGGGGCCTTGGCCCTGGCCTGGGCGGGGTGATAAAACCGGGAGGCAAGACCATGGACGTGGCACAGGCCATCGCGAAACGGCGCACGGTGCGGGCCTTCGGGCAGGAGCCGGTCAACGAGGCAACCTTGGCCTCGCTGGTGGAGGCGGCGCGGTGCGCGCCCTCGGCGGCCAACCTGCAACCCCTGGAGTACGTGGCGGTGAACGACCCCGCCCTGTGCCAGGAAATCTTCGATTGCTTGAAGTGGGCGGCCTACACCCATCCCGTGGGCACCCCCGGGCCGGGCCAGCGCCCCACGGCCTACCTGGTGGCCTGCGTGCGCGTGGAGTACAAGGCCGTGGTGGGCTCGGCCTACGACCTGGGCGCGGCCCTCATGAGCGCCATGCTGCTGGCCGTGCAAGAGGGCCTGGCCTCCTGCTGGCTCAAGTCCATCAACGCCCCCCGCCTGACCGAGCTGTTGAGCGTGCCCGCCGGGCTGGAGGTGGACTCGGTGCTGGCCCTGGGCCGCCCGGCCGAGGAGCCGGCCACCGTGGACCTGGCCAAGGGACAGACCGGCCGCGAGGTGATCCGCTACTGGCGCGACCAGAACGGCCGCCAGGTGGTGCCCAAGCGCCCCCTGGCCAGCATCCTGCACTGGCAGCGCCACGGCGGGCCGGGTGCACCCGGCCAAGCCTAAACGGGTCGATCAGCGCTGATACCTTGACAACGCTCGCGGCTTCCGTTGCGGGGTAATTCTTGAAAAAATCGGGCGGGGCTTGCCCAGGCCCGCGTTTTGGCCGCGGCGGGACGAGGTTGGCGCGCGCCTATATCTGGGCCGGGGAACCGGCGCGCAGTTCCTGGGCGCGGCTATCGAAGCGGCCGGCCAGAAGCAGGTCGAAGTCCTTGCCGAAGTGGCGGCGCTGGGCGGCCAGGCGCTGTCGCATGCTGGCCCACAGTTCGTCCAGTTGGGCAAAGGAGCCCACCTGCGCCAACTGCCGGTTGGTTTCCTCCAAAAGCTGGGCGCGCAGCCGCTCCACGTGCATCTCGAACAAATCGCGCAGGCTCTGCTGGCGGTCCTGGCTCAAGGGCAGCTCCTGCCCCTCCTCCCAGGCGGCGTGGAACAGGCCCTCCAGGTGGTCCAGGTCGTTCTCCTGGGCCATGCCCTGGCGCACCCGCTCCATCATGGCCTCGCCCAGGCGGGCCAGGTTCTCGTTGAAGGCCGCCTCCAGGCGCTGCTGGTAATCCAGGGTCTGATAGGTGGTGAGCTTGAGCTTGCGCAATTCTTGATGATAGATGCGCTTGAGCTTGGCCGGCTGGCTGGCCCGGCGCACGGCCTCGATGCGGCGGTCGATGCGGGCCAGGTCGGCCATGTCGATGCTCACCAGGCGGGCCAGGGGGTCGGTTTGCAGGGTGATGCCCTGGCGGGCACCCACCAGGCCCTTGACCCCCCGGGGGCGGTTGAGGATGGCCCCGGGGTTCATCTGCGAAAAGGCCTCGTTGACCAGCTCGAACTTGGTGGACATGACCTTGGCCAGGGGCAGGAAGCTCACGGTCAATGGTCCCCCCAGGCCCAGGTCCAGCTTGGCCGCCGCCGTCAGCCCCAGGAGCAACAGGCGTATCTGGTTGGGGTAGGTCAGCCGGTCGGCGGCCTCGGCGAAACCTATGAGACGCACCGGCCGGCCAGGGTCGGCCAAGGAATTTTGCACGAAGCCCTGGTACTCCTCAGGCAGGGACAAGAGGCCGCGGTAGAGGCGCAGGCCCTCGTAGAGGTCGCGCTCGAAGTGGGTGATGCCCTGGGAGCGCAGGCCCTTCTGGCGGTAGATGAAGGGCACCGGCACGCCCGAGCGCAGCATCATCAGGTCCAGGGCGTCAACGAAGTACAGCCCCCGGAGCTTGAGCAGGCGGTCCAGGCCGGCGTCGCGGCGGCCCTGCTCCAGGAGGTTCTGGCGGGCCGGCTCCTCCTCGGGCAGCTGGGTGGTTTCCAGCAAATGGCGCAGGCCGGCCACCGGCGCCTCCTGGCGCTGAATCTCCAGATAGCGCTGAAAGGCCAGGTGCTGGCGGGCGTGGCCGGCGATTTCCTGTTGGTGGGCGGCTTTGGCCGTGGTCCCCTGGCGGGAGAGCCCGCGCACCATCTTTTGCAGGGACAGCAGGCGCTCCAGCAGGTCCTCGCTTAAGAAACCCTCCTCGCGGGCGGCGGCGCAGGTCACGGCCAGAATGAACAGGGCCTCCACCAGGGGAGGGTCCTCCAGGCGCAGCACGGCCTCCAGGGAGCTCAGGCCGGCCTCGCCGGTGACGATCTGGCGCAGGTGGTCGTGATGCTCCAACAAAAAGCTTAAGTCGCGGTGCAGGGCGCGGGCCAGTTCCAGGCGCTGGGTCAGCGGCGAGGCCAGCTCGGGGCGGCCGCGTCCGGCGGGTCCCTCCTGGTCATAGAGCAGCAGCGCCAGCATCAGCAAGAGCTCCAGCCCGGGGTTGTTCTCCAAGAGCTGGCCGATGCTGGCGGTGAGCGTCTGAAACTGCAAGGGCGAGATGCCCAGGGTGCCGGTGGCGTTGGGGCCGAACTCGGCCCGGGCCAGCTCGTGGGAAAGCGTCATGTCCTGGAAGGCGTCCAGACGGCGGCTGATGAGGGCGCTGAGCTTGGCGGCTGCGGCCAGGCGCTGGGCGGTCTGGGGCGAGGAGGTGGGCTGGGGCAGCACGCGGCCCATCATGTGGGGGCAGTTTTCCACCAGCCGGCGCAGGTTCTGGGCAAAGACCGGCAGGCGGAAAAGCTGATCCAGCAGGTAGTGCTCCAGTTGGCGCTCCAGGCCGCGGTGCTCCTCCAGCACGTCCCAGCGCCAGCGCCCCTGGTCGTGGGCGCCGCGGTGCTGGGGGGCCAGGGCGCGCACGAAGCGGGCCACGGTATGGGCGCGGCGGTCCATGGCCTTCAGCCGCTGGTCGGGTATCTCGGGCAGAGGCCGGCCCAGGGTGAGGTTCAGTTCGCGCTTGAGGTTGGCCAATTCCTCCAGGACATCCACGAAACGCGGAGTCAGGGCCCCGGTGCGGGCGTCCACGGTGAGGTAGATGCCCGAATCGTGCACGTAGGCCTCGCCGCGCTGGGTCATGGTCTCGCGCAATTGGGCCAGCCACTCGGGCGACAGCTGGTCGGGAGTCAGCGCCAACAGGGCGCGGCGCAGTTTCTCCAGGCGCCGGGGCAGGAGATCGGCCCTTTCCACCTCCACCAGGCGGTTGAAGTTGAGCAGGCGGCGCTCGCTGGTGTGCACGCCGATCCACAGCAGGGTGAAGCCGGCCGGGGTGCCCAGGCTGCTTAAGAGGCGCCCGGTGCCGTGCAGCTCGCTGTTCAAGAGGGCGCGGAAAAAGTAGGGGCGGGCCGAGGAATCGCCGGCATAGAAGCGCCCCACGAAGCGGCGCACCTGTTGCAGGAGGTCGATGACCATCTGGATGCGCTCCAGCTTGGCCGGGTCGAAGTCGGCCATGGCCTCCTTCTGGCGGGGGCCGGCCCGCTCCAGGTCGCGCCACAGATCCAGAAAATCGAAGAGGTCGAATAGCTTGAGCATCTTGCGCGCGGCCTGGGCCTGCACCCCGCCCATGCGGCTGATCTGTCCGGCCAGGATGTCGTCCCATTCCAGGTCGGGGTCGGTGGCCACGCGGATGGCGTTGTCGTAAAGATTGAAAAGCTCCTCCACTTGCTCGGGCCTTAAGCGCCCCTCGGCGGCGGCGGCGGCCTCGGCCACCGAGAGCAGGCGGTACAGGCGGATGACGCTTAGGGCCTCTTCCAGGCCCTGATAACGCGACAGATCGGTAAGCGGGCGCAGGGTGGTCTCCGGCAGCTTGCCGAAGGTGACCCGGGCCATGGTGGAGTGCCCCAGCACGATGAGGTAGAGCTGCCCCAGGACGCCCTCGTCCAGGCCCAATAGGGCCAGCTTCTCCAGGTTGCCCATCACCGGGGTGCCGGGCCCCATGATCTCCTGGGGATTCAGTCGCATCTGCAAGCGCTTCAGGCGGGGCATCAGGTCCATCAGGCGCAGCACGTCGGCGGTCTGGGGGTGGCGGCTGGACTGCTCGAAGGGCTTGCGCAGGCGGCTGAGCTCCAGCCCGGGCAGGGCCGTGAAGGTGCCGGCCCGCACCTGCTCCAGGATGCCCAGCACCTTGAGGACGTAGCTCAGCGAGTCCTTGTAGCCGGCCAGGAGCCCGCGGTCGCAGCCGGCCAGGTTGCGGCGCCCGGCCAGGCTCTCCAGGCGGGTCAGGGTCACGGGGGGCCGCCGGCGCTGGCCGATGAAGACCACCTGGGTGTCGGGGAAGTCGCCGTCGATGGTGTAGCGCTCGGCCCAGTGCCGGCGCTGGGCCTCGGGCAGCAGGGAGCGCAGGGTCTTGGCCACGAAAAAGGGGCCCAGCCAGCGCCGCCAGGCCGACAAGAGCCGGGGGGCCGAGCCCCGGGGCAGGGGCAGGTCCTGGTAGTCCAGGGCGTCGATCTCCTTGGGGTCCACCCGGGGCAGGCCCCGGCCGCCCAAGAGCCCTTCCACGGTTTCGTGGTACACGCCCAGGCCGGTGAGGAAGGCGTGGAAATCGAAGCGGTTGACGTTCAGGGTCAGCCCCTCGCCGGAGCGGTAGCGCCGGCGGGTGCGGTAGACGTGGCTGAAGAGCAAAAAGCGCTTGAAATCCTCCTGCCCGGCAAAGCGCACGTTGAGGGTCTCGCGGCTGGAGCCCAGGGGCCGGTCGGCCAGGACCAGCGTCTCGCCGTCCTCCTCCAAGAGATCGTAGAGCCGGCTGGCCACGAAATAGCCGTAGGCCTCGCGCAGTTGGCGGA
>JAKAGJ010000177.1 GCA_021815655.1 Deltaproteobacteria bacterium
CCCTCTTGAGCGAAAACTCGCGCATTCCCGTGGACGATCCCACCACCCACCTGGAACTGACCATGATCCACGAGGTCATGGTGCTGGATCACGGCGGCCCCGACCTGGGGATGATCCTCTACGGGGCCTCCATAAAACTCTGGATCATGTGCGCCCTGCTGGCGGGAATACTGGTGCCGGTGCGCACCGGCAACCCCTGGCTGGACGCGGGGGCCGTCATCGGCGGAATTTTCCTGCTGGCGGTGGCCATCGGAGTGATCGAGTCCTCCCTGGCCCGGCTGCGGCTCCTGCGGGTTTCGCAATTCTTGACCGGCGCCGGGGTCTTGGTCGTCGTGGCCCTCCTGCTGGATTTTTGGGTGTGACATGAAACTCTGGCTAGACACGCTGTTGGTGCTGCTCATCCTCACCAACTTAAAGCTTATCAGTTCCAGCCGCCTGAGCGCCTGCATCCGGGTGGTGGCCATGCAGGGCATCCTGCTGAGCCTGGTGCCCCTCTTGGTGGGCGCGGGGCACTTGAGCCTGCGCATGGTCCTGCTTTCGGCCTTGACCATGACCGTCAAGGGCATGGTGTTTCCATGGCTGTTGCTGAAGGTGCTGCGCACGGCCAGCGGCAGCCGCGAGATCGAGCCCTTCGTGGGCTTCACGACCTCTCTGCTGGTGGGCGTGGGCTTGCTGACCGCCTCCTTCTGGATGGGCAGGCAGTTGCCCCTGCCGGTGCCCTCGCAGTCGTCGCTGGTGGTGCCCCTGGCGCTGTTCAACACCATGATGGGCCTGTTCGCCATCATCAGCCGGCGCAAGGCGCTGTCCCAGGTGCTGGGGTACCTGGTCATGGAGAATGGCATCTACGCCTTCGGCCTGGCCTTTGCCCTGGAGGAGCCCCTGCTGGTGGAGCTGGGGACGCTGCTGGACGTCTTCGTGGCGGTTTTCATCATGGGCATCATGGTGTTCCACATAAACCGCGAACTGGATCACACCGACACCGACCGGCTAAGCATTTTGAAGGATTGAGCCACATGATCTTAACCCTGGTCCTTCTGCCGGTCTTGGCGGGGCTGGTCGCCTTTTTCCTGCGCCATGCCCCCACGCGGCGCCTCCTCCTGGTGCTCACGGCCTTGGGCCATTTTGGCCTGACCGCCCTGGCCTGGGTGCGCCGGCCCGCGCCGGCCCTGGATGACTGGCTGCTCATGGACGCCCCCGGGCTATTGTTCCTGAGCATTGCCAGCCTGCTGTTTCTGGTCATTTCCATCTACACCCTGGGCTATTTGCAGCGGGAGGATTGGGGAAGGCGCCAGGATTTCGCCGAGGCGTTTTTGTTCAGCAACGCCAGGGAGCCCTCCTTCACCGTTTGCCTGCTTATTTTCCTGGGCATGATGACCCTGGTCACCGTCAGCCAGCACTTTGGCCTGCTGTGGGTGGCCGTGGAGGCCACCACCCTGGCCAGCGCCCCGCTGATCTACTTCCACCGCCACAGCCGCTCCCTGGAGGCCACCTGGAAGTACATCATGATCTGCTCGGTGGGCATCGCCCTGGCCCTCTTGGGCAACTTCTTCCTGGCCGTGGCCGCCACCCTGGGCGAGCATGAGTATGTGCCCCTGCTGTTGACCAGTCTTATCGAGCGGGCCGCCAGCCTGCACATGCCCTGGTTCAAGGGGGCCTTTTTGTTTCTGCTGGTGGGCTATGGCACCAAGATGGGCCTGGCCCCCATGCATACCTGGCTGCCCGACGCGCACAGCGAGTCCCCTTCCCTGGTTTCGGCCCTGCTGTCGGGGGCCTTGCTCAACTGCGCCTTTTTGGCCATTTTCAGGGTCCAGCAGGTGGCGGTGGCCGCGGGGCAGGGTCCCTATGGCCGCCACCTGCTCCTGGGTTTCGGGCTGCTCTCCATGGCCGTGGCGGCGGCCTTCATCGTCAGGCAGGCCGATTTCAAACGCCTGCTGGCCTATTCCAGCGTCGAGCACATGGGCATCCTGGCCCTGGCCGTGGGGCTGGGCGGCAAGGCCGGCTTCGGCGCCATGCTCCACGCGGTCAACCATTCAGTGACCAAGGGCATGCTTTTCCTGGTGGCCGGCAACATCCTGGCCCTGTATCGCAGCAAGTCCACCGCCGACATCCGGGGCGTGTCCCGCAAGCTGCCGATCTCGGGGGCGCTGTGGGTGGTGGGCTTTCTGGCCATAACCGGCTCGCCGCCCTTCGGCACCTTTCTCAGCGAACTGGTCATCCTCAAATCCGCCCTGGATCAGGGGCGGACGGCGGTGGCCGTGGCCTATCTGGCCCTGCTCAGCATCGTCTTCGTGGGCATGGGCTCCTTGATGTTGCGCATGACCCAGGGCCAGCCGGCGGGGTTGCCGGTTGAGCAATCCGAGGCCGGCCCCGGCCAGGCCGTGGCCGCCCCGGCCCGCCTGAGCGTCCGGGAATCCTGGCTGTCGGTCCTGCCGCCCATCATGTTGGGATCAGTGGCCTTGTTATTGGGAATCTACGTACCTCCCGCCCTGCGGCAGCTCCTGGAACAGGCGGCCAAGGCCGTCGGGGCCCAATAGGGGTCCGGGAAACCGTTAGCGCGAGACCATCAACGAGCAAGGAAACGACCTTCATGGCCACGCCAGCTTCCAGACATCCTGGCCTTTCCAACGGCCAGGCCGTGGATATCCAAAGCCTGCCGATCATGGCCACGGCCGGTTTTCTCGAGAGCGTGGCCCAGGCCGTGGCCCAGGGCATGCGGGTTTCGGCCTTCTTCGCCCAGCCCCTGGACCAGGGTCGCCTGCGCCTGTGGGCCATACTGGCCCAGGACAGCCAGTCCCTCCTGTTCCCTTATTGCACCGACCTGGAGGATGCGCACTACCCGGCCTTGACGCCCCGCTGCCCGCAAATGCATTTGTTCGAAAGAGAGGTCTGCGAACAATGGGGCGTCGAGCCGCGGGGGCACCCCTGGCTCAAACCGGTTCGCTTTCACGCCCCCTATCGCCAGGGCCAGGCCAACGCCGGGTCAGGTAGCGGCAACCAGGTGGGGGTGACGGACTACTTTAGGGTCGAAGGCGAGGAAGTCCACGAGGTGGCGGTGGGGCCGGTGCACGCCGGCATTATCGAGCCGGGGCACTTCCGGTTTCAGTGCCATGGGGAGGAGGTGCTGCACCTGGAGATTTCGCTGGGGTACCAGCATCGCGGCGTGGAGCGCCACCTGGCCGCGGGGCCGGATAGGCGCTCCCTGCACCTGGCGGAAACCCTGTGCGGCGACACCAGCATCGGTCATGCCACGGCCTACTGCCAGGCCCTGGAAGCGCTGGCCGGCGATCAGGCGTCAGCCCGCGCCCAGATGCTGCGGGGGGTGGCCCTGGAGCTGGAGCGCATAGCCAACCATGTCGGCGACCTGGGCGCCCTGGCCGGCGACGTGGGGTTTCTGCCCGTGCTCTCCTTTTGCGGCCGCATCCGGGGTGATGTCCTTAACATGACCGGCCTGCTCTGCGGCAACCGGTTCGGCCGCCGCATGGTCCGTCCCGGTGGCGTGGGCTACGACCTCGATTCGGCCGTGGCCGCTGAGTTGCAGAAGCGCCTGGATATCCTGGAAAAGGACTTGACCGTCGCCCTGGACCTCCTATGGGGCACTTCCTCGGTGATGGCGCGTTTCGAGGGGACCGGCGCCATCAGCGGGCAGACCTGCAAGGCCCTGGGGCTGGTGGGGCCGGCGGCGCGGGCCTGCGGGGTCGAGAGGGACATCCGTTGGGACATGCCCGCCGGCATTTTCCAATTCGCGCAAATCCCGGTTTCCACCTGGGGCTCGGGTGATGTCCATGCCAGGGCTCGGGTGCGCTGGCTGGAGACCTTCAGGTCCATTGCCTTTCTCAGGGAGCAGTTGGCCAACCTGCCAGCCGGCGAGATAAGAACGCCCCTGGGTCCGCTGGCCCCCAACCACCTGGCGGTGGCCTTGGTGGAAGGTTGGCGGGGGGAGATTTGCCACGTGGTCACCACCGACGCCAAGGGCAATTTCTCCAGCTACAAGGTGGTGGACCCCTCCTTCCACAACTGGTTTGGGCTGGCCCAGGCCCTGCGGAACCAGCAGATATCCGATTTCCCGCTGTGCAACAAGAGCTTCAACCTGTCTTACTGCGGCCACGATCTGTGAGCGGGCCGGCGGGGGCGACCAATAATATCGTGAGACAGTTCTCGACCGCCCTGGGAAGGTGTTAGGCCGATGCTAGATATCATCCTGGCCAGAATGCAGCAGAAGCACCGCACCATGAAGTTCCCCTATGGCCCCGCGCCCCAGATGCCACCGCGCTATCTGGGCCGACCGGCGGTCATGCCGGGCGACTGCCCCTCCGGATGCAATATTTGCAGGGAGGTCTGCCCCACCGGGGCGCTGGGACGCCAAGGCCGTCTTGGCCTGGACATGGGACGGTGCATATTTTGCGGGGAATGCGCGCCGGTTTGCCCGGCGCAACGCCTGCGCTTCACCCAGGACCACCGGCTGGCCACGGGCAGCCGGGCCGACCTGTTGGTGGATTCCGAGGTCATCCGGCCGGCCTCGCCCCTTGACGCCCAGCGCAAGCGTCTTTTCGGGCGCTCGCTCAACCTGCGCCAGGTGAGCGCCGGCGGCTGCAACGCCTGCGAGGCCGACACCAACGTCCTGGGCACCATTGGCTGGGACCTGGGCCGGTTCGGCATACATTTCGCGGCCTCCCCCCGCCACGCCGACGGCCTCTTGGTGACCGGACCGGTGCCGGCAAACATGCGCCTGGGATTACTGAAGACCTATGAGGCCTTGCCCACGCCCAAGCTGGTCATTGTGGTGGGCGCGTGCGCCATTTCAGGAGGACCTTTTGCCGGGCACGAGGAAGTGGCCGACGGGGCCGGCGACCTGTTGCCGGTGGACCTTTACGTCCCAGGGTGCCCGCCCCATCCCTTGACCATACTGGATGGCCTGTTGCGGCTCTTGGGCAGATTGCCCGAGCCCGGCAAGGATTAATTCCCACCAAGAGGGTGCCGACCGTGACGGGGATGCCTCGGGCGGCACTCTCAAGTTGTTCCGCGCCCGCCCATCTGTGCTATCATCCTTATCATCCTTGCCCCTGAACCTGCCATCCTCAATACTGGACTTTCGCCGCGGCCGGCTACGCCCATGGGAGGACGGCCCTACCGGTGCGCCACGATTTATTTGGTCTTGTGCCAAGTTGCGATCAAACAACCAGCGGGGTGTTGAAAAAGTCCGTCCGTGGCCAGCCTTGGCAGGCGGTTGAAGAACAGCCCGCTACTGGGCTGTCCCCCGTAATTTCCGTGAATATGACGTAACTGGGCAGGCTGGTGAGCAAATACGAATTCATGGGCGCCCTGACCGAGGTAAAGGATATCCACGCCAAACAGGAAGGATGAGCGAGGACCATGAAGGAACTCTCCCAGTGCAGCGTGCTGGTGGTGGACGACACCGAGGCCAACGTGGACATCCTGGTGGAGGCCTTGGGCGACACCTATGACCTATCGGTGGCCATAGACGGCGAGTCGGCCCTGGAGGCGGTGGCCGAGAATCCGCCCGACCTCATCCTGCTGGACATCATGATGCCGGGCATCGACGGCTACGAGGTTTGCCGCCGGCTCAAGAAAGACCCCTCCCGCGCCAAGATACCCGTGATCTTCCTCACGGCCATGACCGAGATCGAAAACAAGACCAAGGGCTTTCAACTGGGGGCCGTGGACTACGTCACCAAGCCCTTCGAGATCATGGAAGTACAGGCCCGGGTCAAGACCCACCTCTCGCTGATGCTGGCCGGCCGCGAACTGGAGCGGCAGAAC
>JAKAGJ010000178.1 GCA_021815655.1 Deltaproteobacteria bacterium
CCAGATTCAGGAGAATTTGCTCTACCTGGGTGGCGTCGGCGCTCACCGCCGCCAACTCCGGGGCCAAGTCGCCATGGATGCTTATCATCTTGGGCAGGGTGTGCTCCAGGATCTTGATGGTGCGCCGCACCTCCTGGTTCAGGTCCACCCGCTCCAGCCTGGTCTGGCCCTTGCGGGCCAGGGTCATGAGGTGGCCGATCATGCCCGAGGCGCGGGCGATGGATTGCTCGATGTGCTCCAGGCGCTCGCGGTTGGCCGGCGTGGCCTGGCTCTCGGCCAGCATGAGCTGGGTGTAGCCGGAGATGGCTTGCAACACGTTGTTGAAATCGTGGGCGATGCCGCCGGCCAGCACCCCCAGGGCCTGGATCTTCTGGGACTGGAAAAGCTGCTCCTGCAAGCGCCGCAGCTGCTTTTCGGCGTTGATGCGCTCGGTGACGTCGCGCCCCACGCCGCTGATGTAGGGCTGGGCGCCCTCGGGGGTGACCAGGGAACTGTGGTACTCGATGTAGCGGCGGCTGCCGTCCTTGGCGAAATACAGGGACAGGCCGAAGTGGTGGCCATCCTGGCGCAGCTTGCCCAGGTACTCGTTCTCAAAGGCCTCGCGCAGCTCCGGGCGCATGAACTCCGCCGCCCGCCGCCCCAGGAGGTGTTCCAGGGGATAGCCAAACAGCTTGGCCAGGGCGGGGTTGACGGTGAGGAAGCGCCCCTCCATATCCTGGGTGTAGATCAGGTCGCTCATGCTGTCAAAGAGTTCGCGGTAGCGCCGTTCGCTCTCCTTGAGGGCCTCCAGGGCCTCCAGGCGCTGGGTGACGTCCTCGTAGATCACGAACTGCCGCCCCTGGGCGATGGTCACCGGGCGGAAGAGGATGGTCTTGCGGCTGCCGTCCTGGCAGGTGACCTGGAAGGTGCGGCTGCGCACCTCTCCGGGAGAGAAGCGCCCCAGGTCCTCGATCCAGGTATCCTGCACCTGCCGGCGGTAGACGGGGTCGGGAAAGGCCAGCCGGAACCAGTCCTCGCCCGTGGCGATCTGGTCCAGGGTGTAGCCGAACATGCGCACAAAAGCCGGGTTGACGTATTCGTAGCGCCCGTCCTGGTTCAACAGGCTGATGCCCAGGGGCGACTCCTCGCTGATGACCCGGAAACGCTCCTCGGATTCCCTCAAGGCCTCCTCGGCCTGCTTGCGCTGGGTGATGTCCTTGGAGATGCAGATCACCGTGACCACCCGCCCCTGCTCGTCCTTGACCGGCTTGACCGAGGTGACGAAGTAGAGGTCCTCCACCGGCTGGGGCACCCGCACCTCGATAACCTTGGTCTGGCCGCTTGCAAAGACGGCCTTGACGGCGGCGAAGCGCTTGTCGGCCTCTTCCTGGGGAAAGATGTCCCAGATACGCTTGCCGATGATCTGGGCGGGCTTTAGGCCGAAGGGCGTGGCAAAGGCCTGGTTGACGAAAAGGTAGGTGCCGTCGGGCCCGAAGCTGAAGATGGGGTCGGTGGACTCCTCCAGCACCAGGCGGTGCTTTTCGTCGCTGACCCTTAAGGCCAGCTCGGCCTGCTTGCGCTCGGTGATGTCCACCTCCACGCCATCCCAGAGCACGCCGCCGCCCTCCAGGGCCCGCGGCGAGGAGGTGATGTCGAACCAGCGCAGCCGGCCGCTGGGCAGCTGGGCCTGCACCTCCATCCTAAACAGGCTCATCCCGGCCAGGGACTGGGCTTCCCTGGCCACCAGTTGTTCCCGGTACTCGGGCAAAATCTGGCCGTAGAGCAGGTCGGCGTCGGCCAGCACCTCCTCCACGCCAACCTCGTTGAGCCGCTCCACGCTGCCGCTGACATAGGTGAAGCGCCGGCTGCCCCCGGGCGGGGCCAGCACCTGGTAGAACATCACGTTGGGCAGGTTGCCGCTGAGCAGGCGCAGGCGCTCCTGGTTTTCCCGCATGGCCTCCTCGGCCTGCTTGCGGGCGCTGATGTCGCGGCAGATGGAGAGGATCACCGGCCGCTCCCCGCTCCGCACCACCGTGGCGTTGATTTCCAGGGGCAGCAGGCCGCCGCCTGGGACCAGGTAGTTGATCTCAAGATTGCGCACCTGGCCCTGCCGCAGGCAGCGCCCCACCTCCTGGCCGTTGCGCTCCAGGTCCTGGGGGCTGGTCCATTCCAGCACCGAGCGCCCGCGTATCTGCTCCAGGTTCTGGTGGCCGCTCAAGCGCACGTATTCCTGGTTGGCGTCCAGCACCCGCCCCTCCGGGTCCAGGATTACGAAGCCGGTGTCGGTGGTTTCGATGAGGGCCCGGTACTTGGCCTCGCTCTCGGCCAGGGTCTTTTCGGCCTGCTTGCGGCTGGTGATGTCACTGGCCATGGCGATGGCCCCCCGCCCCTGGCCGCCGGGTTCCAGGGGGGCCAGGCGCAGCAGGCAGTGGAAAACCTGGCCGTCCAGGCGCCGCCAGCGGGTTTCCATCTGGGGCTGGCCCCCCACGGCCAGGGCCTTTTGCAGGGCCTCCTGGGCTTGGCGGTATTGCTCAGGGTCGGCGAAAAGCCCGGCCAGGCCGATTTCCTGGTCGGCGCCGGGGGTGCGCCCCAGCATGACGTCCATGGCCGGGTTGCGCCAGCCCATCACCTCGCCGTCCACCAGGCCAATGCCCACCGGCGAGGCGGCCAGGATGGCCTTTATGGTGCCCTCGGAGCGGGCCAGGTCGGCGGTGCGCCGGCGCACCTGTCCGCGCAGTTGCAGGTTCCAGAGCCATATCAGCAGGCTGGCCAGCAGGAGCAGGCCGGCGGCGGCCAACAGGTAGGTCCAGTAGCGCGTCCAGAAGGACTCGGGGGCGCGGTAGTGCACGCCCAGCCACTTGCGGTTGATCTGCTCCAGGGCGCCGGTGCTCTGGGCCAGGTCCAGGCCCTTGTTCAGGATACCCACCAGCACCGGATCGCCGGCCTTGGTGGCCATGCAGTTCTGGCCCACATAGAGGGGTGCGCCCACTTTCTTGACAAGCGCCGTGAGATGCCGGGAGAAGATGTGATAGAGCACTATCTGCTCGTCGCCGATGAGGGCGTCGGCCTGGCCGGCGGCCACCAGGTCGGTGGCCTCGGCGAAGTCCTTGGTGTAGGCGGGGTGGAAGCTTATGCCCTGGGACTCCAGGAACTCCTGGGCGTAGTCCCCGGCCTGCATGGCGATGGTCTTGCCGGCCAGGTCCTTGATCCCCCTTATGTCCGGCCGCTCGGCCGCCACGAAGATGGAGGCCGGCACCTCGAAGGTCCTGCGGCTGAAGCCAAAGACCCGGGCGCGCTTGGGGCTGTGGAAAAGGCTGGTGATGACGTCGGCCCGCCCCTCCAACACCGCCTCCTGGGCCTGCTGAAAGCTGGCGTCGGTGAAGCGGGCCTTGAAGCCCAGGGTGGTGGCCATCCAATGGGCCAACTCCACGCACATGCCCGCGCGGTGGCCCTCGTCGTCGATGAACTCGAAGGGGGGATAGTTGGTCTGGCTGATGAAGACGATGGCCCCCCGGCGGGCCAGGTAATCCAGCTCCTGCTGGTTGAGGCCCTGGGCCTGGGCCGGTCCGGCCAGGGCCAGGGTCCAGGCGAGCAAGGCCGCGGCCACCAAGGGGCAACGCAAGTGCTGGGCCAGGAAGGTCATTAATAAAATATCGATCCTTGCTGGGGTCGGCGCCGGAAAACCTTGGGTTAGTAACGTCGGGCGCGGGCCGGGCTTGAGCCGGCCGGCCGAGCGGCCCACCGGGCGATCTTGGGCCATAATATAATAGATTATAAAGCCATGGCGCATCGAAAGGCGCAGAATACGCGGCTTGAGGTCCCACGGCGCCGCCGCCTCCAGACTAGTAAATTAGTATTTGTTTAGGGGTTATTTTTTATGCTATACTGCGCCCGTATTGAATAATATATTGTTTTTACTGGCAATATCCTAGGATCCCGGCATGCTCCAGGCGCGCTACCCAGATCCGGCGGTCCCAGGCCCCAGGGGCCGCCCCGTTTGGCGGAGCCTGGCCTGGTGGCTGGGCCTGGCCCTGATCTGCCTGGGCGATTTGCCCGGGGCGGCCCTGGCCCAGCCCTCCTCCCTGGAGGCCCTGATCGGCCTGCGCACCCAGGCCCGCTTCGCCATGATGGATCAGAACTACGGCCTGGCCCTGGAGGCCCTGGACAAGGCCCTGGCCCTGGAGCCCCGCAACCAGGGGTTGATCCTGCTCAAGCTCCAGGCCCTGGAGGCCGGCGCCGGCCCGGAGCGGGCCTTGCAGTACCTGCGCGGCCTGTGGGCCCAGGACGCCAAGGGTTTCGCCTACCTGCGCTTCGAGGCCGGCTACATCCGGGTGCGGGAACAGCAATACGGCAAGGCCCTGATCCACTTCCGGCTGGCCGAGCAGGTGGACCGCCCGCGGGCCATCCGGGAGCAGGCCCTGACCTACCTGAAAATGCGGGAATACGACCAGGCCCTGGCCGCCCTGGGGCGCCTGGACCAGCAGTCGGCGCAGACCCTGTACCTGCAAGGGCAGGCCCAGTATTTCAAGAAGGACTACCCGGCGGCCCGCCAGGCCCTGCAAGGGGCCTTGACCGCCAACCCCAGCTCCCAGGAGACCCGGGACGCCCAGGGCCTGCTGGCGGCCGTGGCCGCCTCGGAGCGGGCCGAGCGCCCCTGGCGGGCCTGGACCACCATGCTGGCCCGCTACGAGGACAACGTCTTTCGCGACCCCCTGCAAAGCTACCCCGGCACCCAGCCCCCCCGAGGGCGCGGCGACTGGTCCTTCATGTTCCAGCAGGACCTGGACTACCGCCTGGGGCAGCGGGAGGGGTTCTCCTGGGGCCTTTTGGGCATGGGGCAATACGTGACCTACGCCCAGCTGCACGTGGCCAACTACGCCGCCTTCTCCCTGGGGGGCTACCTGGAGCAGCGCTCCGAGACCTGGGGTCTGCGGGTGCCCTACAACTACAGCTACTACTGGGCCGAGTCGGCGCTCAAGCGCAAGGTGCGGGTCAACAGCCTGGCGCCGGTGCTGTGGTGGCAGCACAGCCACAACCTGCGCAGCCAGGTCTCGGGGCTGTTGCAACAGCGGGGCTACGCCCAGACCGGCGACCCCGACGTCTGGCGCTGGCGCCTGGGGCTGACCCACTTTTTGTCCCGGGATCCCAGCCTGCTGCCCCACCTGCGCCTGGGCTACGCCGCCGACCAGGAGGTGGCCTCGGATGAAGTCAGCGGATTCTGGCGCTGGGAGGCGAGCCTGGGCGGGGCCGTGCCCCTGGCCAAGCGTTTAAGCCTGGACGCCTCCCTGACCTACGCCAGGTACGTCTTCGACCGCCGGCAGGACCCCTACAACCTGGGCAAGTCCGGCGGCGAGATGGACCGCCGCGACGACCAGTACCTGGCCGCCGCGCAACTGGCCTACCGCCCGGCCGACGACTGGCAGGTGGTGCTGGGCTACATGTACGACCTGAACAATTCCAACCTCAACACCAGCGACGGCTTCGACCCCTACGATTTCCGGCGCAACTCGGCCTGGCTGATGCTGGTTTGGAGTTTCTAGCCCGCTTATGAGAGCGCACCGCCGCCCAGCCGCCTCGACCCTGCTTATGTGGGCCTGTTTGTGGGCCTGCGGCCTGCTGCTGGCCTGGCCGGGCGGGGCCGTGGCCGCGCCGGCGGCGGTGGCGGGCAAGATCTTCGCGGTCGTGGGACCGGTGCGGGTGGTCAACCAGTCCCTGAAGCGCGACCTGGCCGCCACCCCGGGGCTGGACCTGCTGGCCG
>JAKAGJ010000179.1 GCA_021815655.1 Deltaproteobacteria bacterium
GGACCTGGTGAGTCCGGCCAAGCGCCTGGTGGCCCTGCTCTTCGACAAGACGCCCAAGGGCACGGTCAGGGGCGGCCCCGAGACGGTGTGGTTCAAGACGGTGCTCAAGAGCCCCCCCCTGCGGGAGCAGGTGGCCATCGACCCGGTGCAGGACCTCTCCTACATCCTCTATACCGGCGGCACCACCGGCCTGCCCAAGGGCGTGCCCGGCAATCACTGGGGACACGTCTCCTACGTCAACGACATCACGGACCACGTTTTCAAGGGCCACGTCCTGGAGGGCCGGGACGTGTATATCGCCATCAACCCCCTGTTTCACATCATGGCCCTGGGCCTCTTGATGGCCGTGGGGCTCAACCTGGGCAACGCCGCGGTGCTGATGCCCCAGCCCCAGGTGGACGCCATCCTGGAGAGCATCCAGCGCTTCAAGGTGCGCTGGATGCTGGGGGTGCCGGCCCTTTACCGCATGATCCTGGAGAACGATCGCCAGGAAACCTATGATCTGGGCTCGCTGAAATACTGCTACTGCGGCGGCGACGCCTTGCCCCGGGAGGTGCTGGCGCGCTGGAAGGAGCGGGTGGGCGTGCCCATCTACCAGGTCTACGGCTCCACCGAAGCCGGCCATGTCTGCTACAGCAGCCTGACCGGCGGCGATCCCGAGCCCATGTGCGTGGGCCTGCCGCTGCCTTCGCGCCAGGTCAGGGTGGTGGACCCGGCCACCCTGGAGGAGGTGCCCACCGGCGAGGTGGGCGAACTCCTGGTCACCTCCGCCCACGCCATCAAGGAATATCTCAACCGCCCCGACGAGACCGAACGCTCCTTCATCAAGCTCAACGGCGGGGTCTACTACCGCACCAGCGACTTCGTGCGCCTGGGCCCCGATGGCAGCATCTTCTACGTGGAGCGTTCGGCCGACATCCTCAAGCACAAGGGCTATCGCGTCTCGGCCTCGGAGATCGAGGCGGTGCTGCAGGACCATCCGGTGGTGGTGGGGGCCTGCGTGGTGGGCGTGCCGGACAAAAAGGTGGGCGAACGTATCAAGGCCATCGTGGTGCTCAAGGACGACGCCAAGGGCGTGGGGGCCACGGAGCTGATCCGCTACTGCCGCGAGCGTCTGGCCCCCTACAAGGTGCCTTCCTACATCGAGTTCCGGGACATGCTGCCCAAGTCCAAGGTGGGTAAGCTTCTCAGGCGCGAGATACGCGACGAGGAGCGGCGCAAGCAGCAGGGCGGCTCGGCCTGAGACCTGGCTGGGCCAAAGATGAGGGGCGCGGGTGGCGCGGGGGCGCGGCATGAAGCCTGGAGAGGATTTGGAGGTCACGGCGTCGCCGGCCGGCGAGGAGCCGCCCGCGGCCAAGGTGCAGCTAATCATCACCGGCCGGGAGCTGGTCCACAAGAAGGTGAGCAAGAGCGGCAAAAGCGGCCGCGTGTACCTGCCCCTGGAATGGGTGGGCAAGACCGTAAAGGTGGTGCGCGTGGACTGAGGCGGCGGCCGGGGGCGACAGCTATCCCGCCTGGCCGCCGTAGATGGCCTCGATCTCGGCGGCGAATTTCTGATAGATGTTGGCCCGGCGCACCTTCATGGTGGCGGTGAGTTCGTTGTCGTCATGGTCCAGGGCCTTGTCCAACAGCCGGAACTTGCGCACGTTCTCCACCCGGGCCAGACGGCTGTTGACCTGGTCCACCTCATCCTGGATCAGCCGGCGCACCTGGGGCAGTTGGGCCAGGTTCTTGAAGTTGGTGAAGGCCAGGCGCTGGTCGATGGCCCACTTGCCCACGTTGTCGAAGTCGATCTGGATCAGGGCCGCCAGGTAGTTCTTTCCCTCGCCCACCACGATGGCCTCGTTGATGTAGGGGCTCACCTTCAGCGCGTTCTCGATCTCCGAGGGGCTGATGTTCTTGCCCCCGCTGGTGATGATAAGGTCCTTCTTGCGGTCCACGATGCGCAGATGCCCCTCTGGCGTCACCTCGGCCACGTCGCCGGTGTGCAGCCAGCCGTCGATCACGGTGGCCGCCGTGGCCTGGGGATTCTTGTAGTAGCCCACGAAGATGCTGGCGCCCTTCTTCAAGAGTTCGCCGTCGGGGGCCAGCTTGAACTCGATGCCCTCCAGGGGCCGGCCCACGGTGCCCATGCGGATGTCCTCACCCTGGTGGATGAAAGACAGGCCCGTGGACTCGGTCATGCCGTAGCCCTCCTTGACCCGAATCCCCAGGTCGTGGAAGAAGCGCAGCACGTCGGGGCTGATGGTGGCCGCCGCCGAGAAGCAGAAGCGCGCCCGTCTTAGTCCCACGTAATTTTGCAGAGCCTTAAGCATCAGCCCATAGGCCGCCCACCAGGCCAGGGTCAGACCGGGGCCCAGGGGCTGGCCGTCCAGGCGGGCTTGAGCCGCGGCATGGCCGATAGCCAGGCAGCGGGCAAACAGCCAGCGCTTTAGCGGGGTGGAGTCCTTGATCTTGATTAGGATGGATGATTGCAGCTTTTCCCAGATGCGCGGCACGCCAAGGAAGACCGTGGGGCCGATCTCGCGCAGGTCGTTCTGGATGGTCCCCACGCTCTCGGCGAAATTGACGGTGCTGCCCAGGTACAAGGGCAGGAACAGCGAGAAGATGCGCTCGGCCACGTGACACAGGGGCAGGTAGGAGACCACGCTATCTGAGGCGCTGGCGCCGATGGCCTTGACCGTGGCCGCGGTCATGGCCTCCACGTTCAGGTGGCTGAGCATGGCCCCCTTGGGCGGGCCGGTGGTGCCGGAGGTGTAGACCATGATGGCCACGTCCTGGGGCCGCCCCTGGTCCAGCTCGCTTTGGAACAGCCCGGGCTGGCGGGTCAGCATCTCGGCGCCCAGGGCCTCCACCGCCGCGAAGGAGATGATGCGCTCCTGGGGGTAGCGGCGCAGGCCCTTCATGTCCATGACGATGATCTTGCCGAGCTGGGGCAATTCGCCGATCACCTCCAATATCTTGTCGGTCTGCTCCTGGTCCTCGCAGACCACGAAGCGGCTGTCGGAGTGGCCCACCACGTAGCCCACCTCGGCAAAGGGGCTGGTGGGGTAGACGCCCACCGTCACTCCGCCCAGACAGATGGTGGCGATGTCGGCGTAGAGCCACTGGCGGCAGTTCTCGCTCAAGATGGCCAGGTGGTCGCCGCGCTGAAAGCCCAGGGCCTTGAGCCCCAGGGCGAAGCGCCGCACGTGCGTAAGGTAGTCGTTCCAGGTCACGCGCTGCCAGATGCCGAATTCCTTCTCGCGCAGGGCCACGCGGTCGCCCAGCTCCGCCACCCTCTGGAGAAAGAACTGGCCCAGCGTGCGTCCGCTCAGCTCAGCCATCTCTTCCTCCGCTTGTAGTGCTTCACTTGGCGGTAGCTCTTGCGCGCCCCCGAGCTGCCCAGGCCCAGATAGAATTCCTGCACGTCCTGGTCGGCCAGGAGGCGTTCCACGCTGCCGTCCAGCACCACGCGGCCATTTTCCATGATGTAGCCGTAGGTGCACACCGCCAGGGCCATCTGGGCGTTCTGCTCCACCAGCAGGATGGTGGTGCCCTCCCGGCGGTTGATTTCACCGATGATGCCGAATATCTCCTCCACCAGCAGGGGGGCCAGGCCCAGCGAAGGCTCATCCAGGAGCATCAGCTTGGGCCGGGCCAACAGGGCGCGGCTGATGGCCAGCATCTGTTGCTCGCCGCCGCTTAAGTATCCGGCCAGGTTTTTGAGGCGCTTCTTCAGCGGAGGGAAATAGGCGAAGCACTTGTCAAGGTCGGCCTTGACGCCGGTCTTGTCTCCACGGGTGTAGGCCCCGCAGATGAGATTTTCCTCCACCGTGAGGTCCTCGAAGACCCGGCGACCCTCCAGCACCTGGAACAGCCCGGCGCGCACTATCTGATGCGGGGCCAAGCCCCGTAGGGAACGGCCGTCGAACTCCACGCCGCCGTCGGTGATCTGGCCGTTCTCCAGGGGCAGGAGCCCGCTGATGGCTTTCAAGGTGGTGGTCTTGCCGGCGCCGTTGCTGCCCAGCAAGGCCACCACCGCCCCCCGCGGTACCTTGAGCGACATGCCCCTGAGCACCAGCACCACGTGGTTGTAAACCACTTCCAGGTTGTTCACGGTGAGTATGCAGTCATCCATGGGCCGCCGCTTATTATCAGTCGGTTGTGAATTTTGACCTTTAGCCTTCCAGAGCAAGGGCACCCGCCGCCGATTTTCTCCCTCTCCCCCTTTCTCGTGGGGGAGAGGGGTCTAAGGTGTGGGCATTTGCCCAATTGTAAGTTCAACCAAGTTCACCGGGAGCCGGTGGCGCCACGGCGCCAAACGACCCATTTATGCCCCCGCCGGGCCCACCCTGATTAGTCCAAGTGGATCCAGTCCGAGGCGGGCACGAAAATGCCCCTCTTGACATCGGCTTTGTAGACGCGGCCCACGTTGGTGCTGTTGCTTTCCACGAAGGACACCTTGCCCGTCAGCCCGCCCGTGTCCCAGTCCCGGATCTGGGGGATCATGTTCTTTAGGTTTTCGCCGGTTATGGGGAGCTTCTTCTCGGCACACATCTGCATGGCCTTGACGAAGATCATGCCCGTGAACCAGCCCTGCATGTAGGAGTTGGGGCGGTAGCTGATCTCGGGATGATGGCGCTTGTTGAAGTCCCTGATGACCTGGATTTCGGGCACGTCGGTGTCCCACCAGTAGGCGTAGGGGTTGACGCCCATGTAGCCCTCGCCGTCGGGGCCCAGCACGTCCAGGAGCTGCTTGTCCATGGTCCAGAAGGTGCCCATGAAGGTGGTGTCCATGCCGTAGTCGCGGGCGCCCTTGATGACGTCGGCGATGGGAGCCACCACATAGCCCTGGAAGATGCAGAAGTCGGGAGCCTTACGCTTCATGTCCAACAACTGGCTGGTGACGTCAACGGCGCCCACGGGGGTCACCTCCTCGGCCACCACCTCCACGCCCAGCTTCTTGGCCATCTCGCGGGCATGGGGAATGGGATCGCGGCCGAACTCGGTGTCGCTGTAGAAGAAGGCCACCTTGGGGGCCACGCCCTTCTTCTTGGGGTTGGCGGCGATGTATTTCAGCAGGATGCCGAACTGCTGGGCGTAGGTGGGGCCGCTGACGATCATGTAGGGATTGGCTTTGCGGTCGGCCAGTTCCTCGCTGAAGGAGGTGGAGCCGTAGAGCACCTTGTAAACGGTATTGATCTCCGGCGCCATGGCCTTGCCCACGCCGGTGCTCTCGCCGTACATGATGACCGGCTTGTGCTGGGCCATGAGCTTCTTGAAGGAGGCCACCGCGCGGTTGGTGTCGTAGCCGGTGTCCTCGAAGATATACTCGATTTTCTTGCCGGCCACGCCGCCCTTTTCATTGACCAGGGCCAGGCAGTCGGCCAGGCCGTCGTTGATATGCTTGCCGGCGAAGGCGAAACGGCCGGTGATGGGCTGCCCGGCACCCACCACGATCTTGTCCTCGGCCGCGGCGGCCCCGGACAGCAGGCCCCAGGCCGTCAGCAGCGCCACCACGACCCCCAGCGCGCATCTTGCTTTCTTCATCACTAGGCCTCCCTCCCGATCTGGTTGTTGCCCTGGCCGCGGCCTCATCCCGCCCCGGCCGCCCCTAGTTCAATATTCAAAGGGCCACAGCCTGAAGTAGGCCTTGGCCCGCCGCCATATCTCGGCCAGCCCGTGGGGCTCGAAAACCAAAAAGACCACGA
>JAKAGJ010000180.1 GCA_021815655.1 Deltaproteobacteria bacterium
CTCTGCGAGGCCAAGATCCACGACTACCTGGGCCTGGACCCCCTGTACAACGTGGGCATCAAGACCGGCGGCGCCACCGGCGGCGCATCGGTGCTCATGGGCGCCCAAGCCATCGCATCGGGCTATACCAACTGCTGCCTGGTGGCCGGCTGGGAGCGCATGGACGAGGTGGACACCCGCACCGGCAACTTCTATATCTCCACGGCGGCTTGCAAGGACTTTGAGACCCGCATGGGGCGCATCTACTCTTCGTACTACGCGCCCATGGCCAACCGCTTTGCCTGGGCCTATGACCTCAGCGACTCGGTGCGGGCCAAGATCGCCATCAAGAACCGTCATTACGCCACCATGAACCCCAACGCCCAGCAGCCAGGCGACTACACCGAGGAAGAGGTCCTCAAGAGCCGCATGAGCGCCTATCCCCTGCGCTTCCTGGAGTGCTGCGCCATGACCGCCGGCGCGGCCTCGGTGCTTCTTTGCGACGAGGAGATGGCCTACAAGCTCAGCGATCACCCGGTGGAGGTCTTCATCGCCGGCGGCACCCACACCCTGCGCGTGGCCGACCGGCGCCCCATGGACATCCCGCTCCTCCCCAACGAGAAACCGGGCATGTACAAGGAGTTCCTCAAGAAGAACCCCCGTTGGCCGGGCTTCGAGTCCTTCCTGGCCGCCCGCTTCGCCGCCTACCTGACCTACCGCATGGCCGGCATTCAGGAGCCCATCGAAGAGATTGACCTGGTGGAACTGCACGACGCCTTCACCATCAGCGACGTGCAGACCTACGGCGACATCGGCCTGCGCCCCTACGGCCAGGAGGTGGACTACATCGAGAGCGGCGACGCCTACTATGGCGGCAAGTGCCCGTCCAACCTCTCGGGCGGCCTGTTGGGCACCATGCACGCCGTGGGCGCCACCGGCATCTGGCAGGCGGCCGAGTGTTTGTGGCAGGTGCAGAACAAGTACGACCAGTTCCACGGCGATCCCAAGTGGTGGAAGCGGGCCGGCAAAACCAAGCCCAAGAAATGGCAGAGCCTGCAGGTCAAGGACGCCAAGCAGGCCCTGTGGGTCAGCCACGCTGGCGTGGGCTCTCATGTCACGGTCGGCATCCTGCGCAAGGCCTGGTAAGGAGGAGTCGTCATCATGGCGGAAAATTTCGAGAAAGCCATAAAGACCAAGTACATTGGCAAGCCGCTCACCCTGCACGACGAAAAGCCGGCCTGGGTGGTGGATTCCCCGCGGGCCATGTCCCACATCCACACCTACGGCTTGCTTACGCCCTTCTTCAAGGGGCTGACCCAGGGCAAGCTCATGGCCACCAAGTGCGTCAACCCCAAGTGCCCCCACCCCAGCGTGTGGTTGCCCCCCCGGGCCGACTGCCCCGACTGCTATGAGCGCATGAAGTGGGTCAAGGTGCCCAGCGAGGGCACCATCTACACCTTCACCCTGGTGGACTATGCCGGCATCGGCATCGAGATGAAGACCCCCTACTGGCAGATCGACGTGGCCATCAAGGGCGTGGACACCATCTTCAAGGGCTACCTGGAGAGCGGCAAACCCGAGATCGGCATGAAGGTCAAGGCCAAGTTCCGCACTGAAAACCCCACCCACACCATCCTGGACGTGTGCTGGGTGCCGGCCTAGGATTGCTAGGCCGGGGGCGGGAGGCATCTTGCCTTCCGCCCCCGGCACCGCGCTATACTGGCCCTGTTGACCTGGCGAAGGCCAATCCCATGCTCGGAGGCGGCGATGGACTTTGAGCTATCCATGGAGCAGGAGATCCTGCGCAAGACCGTGCGCGATTTCGCGGAAAAAGAGATCGCGCCCGTGGCCCGGCAACTGGACGAGAAGGAGCAGTTCAGCCTGGAAACCATGGCCGCCATGGGCGAACTGGGCCTTTTTGGCATGGTGGTCAGCGAGGAATACGGCGGCCAGGGCATGGACTACATCTCCTACATCATCGCCGTGGAGGAGATAGCCCGCGTGGACGGTTCCCACGCCGCCACGGTGGCGGCGGGCAACTCGCTGGGCATCGGTCCGCTGTATTACTACGGCAGCGAGGAGCAGAAGCGCAAGTACCTGCCCGACCTATGCGCCGGCAAGGCCCTGTGGGGCTTCGGGCTCACCGAGCCGGGCGCGGGTTCCGACGCCGGCGGCTCGGCCACCACCGCCGTGCTGGACGGCAACGAGTGGGTCATCAACGGCTCCAAGATATTCATCACCAACGCCAGCACCCCCATAAGCCGCGGCGTCACCGTGATGTGCAAGACCGGCTCCCGTGACCAAAAGCGCCCCGAGCTTTCCTGTATCCTGGTGGAGAACGGCACCAAGGGCTTTGAGGCCCGCGAGATGCACGGCAAGATGATGTGGCGGGGCTCCAACACCAGCGAGCTGTACTTCGAGGACTGCCGGGTGCCCAAGGACAATATCCTGGGGCTTAGGGGCAAGGGCTTTCACCAGATGCTGGAGACCCTGGACGCCGGCCGGCTCTCCATCGGGGCCATGGGCGTCGGCGGGGCCCAGGGGGCCTTTGAGTTGGCCCTGCGCTACGCCAAGGAGCGCCAGCAGTTCGGCCGGCCCATCTCCACCTTCCAGGTCAACGCCTTCAAGCTGGCGGACATGGCCATGGAGATCGAGGCCGCCCGCCTGCTCTTGTATCAGGCCTGCTGGCAAAAGGACCAGCACAAGTCCTTCAGCAAGGCCGCGGCCATGGGCAAGCTCTACGCCTCGGAGGTCATGGGTCGGGTGGTCAACGAGGCGGTGCAGCTGCATGGCGGCTATGGTCTGATGAAGGAATACAACGTGGAGCGCTTCTACCGCGACCAGAAGCTCCTGACCATCGGCGAGGGCACCAGCGAGATTCAGCGTCTGGTCATCGCCCGGCTGATAGGGGCGATTTAAATTCCCAGCTTGGTCTGAATTCCATTGACTGGGGTGTGAAAAACTCCTAGCATAAGATTTGTCGCCTGTCCCAGCGATTTGGTATGGTTTTGTGTGCCTATACCAGAGGGGTGGGGGGCGATATGGGTGTGGCCGCTAAATCGGCCAGGGTGGTGGTCGTGGACGACGAACCAGCCCTGGCTTATCTTTTCGCGCAGTACCTGCAAGGCAGCTTCTTCCAGGTGGAGTGGTTCTCATCTCCGACCCAGGTCCTGGACTTTCTGGGCCGTCAACCCGCCGACCTCCTGGTTTCCGACCTCATCATGCCCGGCATCAACGGCCTGGAACTCATTGGCCTGGCCAAGGACCTGCAACCGGCCCTCAAGGTGGTCATGGTCAGCGGGCTTGATCCCTGGTCCTGGTGCAAGGGAGAAAACCCCAACCTCCAGCGCCTGGATTCCTTCCTGGGCAAGCCCGTGCCCCTGAGCGAGTTGGAGCGGTGTTGCCGCCAGGTGCTGCGAGGCCCCACCGCCCAGCGCTCCACCCTATCGGCCTGCCTGCGCGCCGCCTTTGTCAGTTGCTGATGGCGCGGGCGGCTGGCTGGAGCCGGCGGGGGCAGGCGGGCTAACCCTTCGATGGTCTTGTCCAACACAGGCCGGCTGGCCGCCGGCCGCGTCTGGCCGCGCCCGGCCGGAGACCAGGAAACAGCGCAAGACAGGCATGCAACCTACTCAGGACCATGGCCGCCAGGCTGGCCCAGAAACCGGCGACCGCCTGGGCCGGCTGGTGGGTTTGGGGTTGATCTCCCTAGTATTGCTGGTTTTCACCCTGCCTGTCGATGCCGGCGACCGGGTGTTGGCCAGCTGGCTTCCCCAAGCGCCTTGCCTATTCAGGGAGCTGACCGGGCTGCCCTGCCCGCTGTGCGGCATGACCAGGGCTTTTCTCTACATGGGCAGGCTGCGGATCGAGCAGGCCCTGGAGTGCAACCCCGCTGGCGCCTTGTTGTTTCTGATGCTGGCCGCCCAGGCGCTGGGGGGGTGGCTGAGCCTGGGGGCCAAGCTCGGGGCCTGGCGCGGCCTGGGCGGGCGGGGATACTGGGCGCCAGGGGTAGTCATGATTTTGGCCTCTTGGATATGGCGCATGCTGTCCTTGGCTTGACCCAAGGCCCGGGACAGACGGCAAGTTAAATCGCAACCTCAGCATGGGAAAGGCGGCAGCATGGTGCAGGCAACAGACGAGGCGTGGTATTACGTGGTCGGCGGCGCGCAGCAGGGACCGGTCCAGGCCCAGGAAATCCCGGCCCTCATCGCCGCGGGCACCATCACCAGGGACACCCTGGTCTGGAAGAACGGCATGGCGGACTGGCTGCCCGCCGGCCAGACGGAGTTGGCGCGGCATTTTGGCCAGGTGCCGCCGCCCTTGGCCCCCGAGGGCCGGCCCAAAGTCGCAATCCAAGGCGGCGGGGGCGGGGTGGATATAGGCCAGTGCCTTAAGGAGGCCTTTGGCCTGATTAAGAACTTCCCCGTGCCGTTCCTGCTGGGAAATATCGTCTTCATGGTCATCAGTTCTTTCGCCGGCGGCCTGCTGATCGGCAATTGGTATGCCGGTGTCATGCTGATGGTGCATAAGGTCCGGGCTGGCGAAGCCGTGGAATTCGGCGACATCTTCAAGGGGTTTGACCGCTTTGGCCTGGTGCTGGGCGCTGGTTTGATCTACAGCTTCGCCGTTGGTTTTGGGTTGCTGTTCTTTATCATCCCCGGGCTGTTGGCGGGCGCCTATCTGTTGTACCTGGTGCCCCTGGTGGCCATTCAGGAGATGTCCATCGGAGAGGCCATCAAGGCCAGCGGCAAGATGACCGAGGGACACCTCTGGAAGCACGCGTTGTTTTTGTTCGTGATCTTCCTGGTGGGCATGTCCGGCATCATCCTGTGCTATGTGGGGCTGTTTTTGACCATGCCCATCATCCCCATAGCCATCGGCGTGGCCTATGAGAACAGCCAGGCCAACAAGCCCGCCCGCCTGGCCTAGAGGGGCGCACCCGGCCCGCAGAATAAATCAGGCCCCCGCCGGCGCGGCGGGGGCCTGGTGATTTTGCCGTGGGGCTGGTTGGGGCTTCAGCGCCCCTGGCTGTAGATCACGGCCAGGATGCGCGCCGGCTCATCCCCCACCGGGCGCAGCAGGTGGGGCTCGCTGGAGTCGTAGTAGATGCTGTCGCCGGGTTCAAGCACCTCGCGGGCCTGGCCCACCCGGGCCTCCATGCGCCCGTCCAGCACAAAGATGAACTCCTCGCCGTCGTGGCTGGAGGGCTCAACCTTGTCGTCGGCCTTGTTGAGAGTGACCAGGAAGGGTTCCATGGAGCGGTTTCGCTTCTGGGGGGCCAGGGCCTCGTAGGAGTAGCCATAGGCCGTGCCCTTCTGCGAGGCGAAGCGGCTCATGGCCGGCCGCTCGGAGGCGCGCACCACGGTGTAGGGCCGGTCCTCGCCCGAGGCGATGAGCGTGCCCAGCTTCATGCCAAGAGCCTTGCCCAGCTTGATGAGGGTGCCCAGGGGCGGGCTGGCCGCCTCGTCCTCGATATCGCCCAGGACCGCCTCGCTTAAGCCGGTGCGCTGGGCCAGATCGGCCAGGCTCAGGCCTTTTTCCTGGCGCAAGGCCCGCACCCGCTTGCCCACCGGCGTCTCCAGATCGGCCTGGGAAGGCCCGGCCAAGGCCGCCACCTTGGCCACGCCACGCAG
>JAKAGJ010000181.1 GCA_021815655.1 Deltaproteobacteria bacterium
GCGCGGCCAGGGGCTCCAGGCCCGGCGGCGGGCTGGCGACGAGCAGACGGTGCAGGTCCAGCAAATGCTCCGGGGTGCCCAGATCGTCCCAGAAGCCGCCCATCTCCCGCCCCAGCACCAGGCCGCCGGCGGCCAGGGCCGCCTCAAGCCCCTGCACCAGGGTGCTGAAGCCGCGGGCGGGCAAATGATCCAGAAGGGCCGGGGAGATGGCCGCCAGGCCGCTGTAGGTGAGCCAGCGGGGGGCCTGGGGCAGGCCGGAGTCGCCCTTAAAGCCCAGCACCCGCCCGGCCCGGTCCAGGGCCACGGTGTTGAAGCGCGGTGCGTCCACCAGGCCCAGCACCGCGCAGGCGCCGCTGTCCTCCAAGGTTCGCAACAAGGGCGGCAGTTGGGCCGTGGCCAGCACGTCGGCGTTGACCAGCAGGAAGGGCTCCGGCCCCAGTTGCTCCCGCGCCGCCACCAACGCGCCGCCGGTGCCCAGGATTACCGGCTCGTGGCTCTCCAGGGCCTCCAGGCCGGGGACGAGGCCGCCGGCCAGGTAGGCCCGCACCTGGGGGGCCAAGTGGTGGGTGTTGACCACCGCCCGCTCTACCCCCCAGGCCGCCAGCCGCCGGAGCCACAGGCCCAGCAGGGGCTGGTTCATCACCGGCATCAGGCACTTGGGCCGGCGCTGGGTCAGGGGCGAGAGCCGGGTGCCCAGACCGGCGGCCAGGACAAAAGCCCGCATGGCTTCCTCGGGTGGGGGTGGGGCCTCAATACTCGGCCCTCCCGGGCCGGCGGGCACATTATATACCAGCCCTCGCCCAGCCCGCGAGCACCCCCCGGCCCTTGACCTGGCGCCCCGGCCAGGCCAAGATGGCCAGAGGCGGCCCGGACACGACCCTGGCCGAGCCCATCAACCCGACCCTGGCAGCGAGGAAGGCATCCATGACCAACGAGCAGTTGCGCCAGACCCTGGCCCAGTCCCTGGTGGTAGGCTTCGAGGGGCTTGCCCCCCAGCCCGAGGCCCTGTGCCTGGCCGCCGGCGAAGGCCTGGGCGGGTTGATACTCTTTGCCCGCAACATCCAGGACCCCGAGCAGGTCTGGGACCTCAACCGCCAGGTGGCCGCCGGGGCCGCCGCCGCCGGCCGGCCGGTGCCCTTCATCATGGTGGACCAGGAGGGTGGCAGCGTGGCCCGGCTGCGGCCGCCCTTCTGCGACGGCCCCGGCTTCCAGGAGCTGGGGCAAAGCGGCGACCCCCGCCTGCTGCGCGACATGGGCGCCCGCCTGGGGGCGGAGCTTTTGGCCTCGGGCTTCAACTGGGACCTGGCGCCGGTGCTGGACGTGCACGGCGTGTCCGGCGGGGTGCAGGAGAGCCGCAGCCTGGGCTCCGACCCCGCCCGCGTGGCCGAGTTGGGGGCGGCCTTCATCGGCGGCATGCAGGGCAAGGGCTGCCTGGCCTGCGCCAAGCACTTCCCCGGCCTGGGGCGCACCACCCTGGATACCCACCGCGAGCGCCCCCGCGTGGACCTGAGCCGGCAGGAGTTGGAGGCCGTGGAGTTGGTGCCCTTTGAGCGGGCGGTCCGGGCGGGGGTGGCCGGGATGATGGTCTGCCACGCCGTGTTCAGCGCCCTGGACCCCGATCGCCCGGCCTCGCTCTCGCCCCTGGTGATAGAGGGGCTCCTGCGCCGGGACCTGGGCTACCAGGGCCTGGTGCTCAGCGACGACCTGGAGATGGGCGCCGTGGCCGCCGACCTGGACCCGGCGGCGGCGGCGGTGGCCGCCTACCGGGCCGGCTGCGACCTGCTCTTGATCTGCAAGCACCACGATTTCGCCCTGGAGGCCCTGGAGCGCCTGGTGGCCCTGGCCCTGGCCGGCGAGATATCCCCGGAACGCATCGAGCAAAGCGCCGGGCGCATCGCCCGGGCCAAGGCCGGCCTGCACCCCGGCCCCGGGCCCCTGGCCAATCTCAAGGGCCTTTTGGGCATGGCCTGAGCCTTCAGCGCAAAAAAGGCCTAAAGTTTTTCTCCGCCCCCGCCGATAACGTAGGTGGATAGTTGCGCCATGGTCGGCGCGGCTTGTATTCATCCCCCGGCGGGCGAGAGGGGCTTTGTCCATCACCGTGACCTACCAGGGACTCAAAGATCAACCCCTGCTCAATACCGGCAGCGGGCGCTACCCTTCGCTCAAGGCCCAGGCCACGGCCCAGGACCCTGGCGCCATGGGGCTGTATTACTCCGGCAACGCCCCCCAGCTCAACTTGAGCATCCGCCAGACTGAGCAGGAGCGGGTACTGGCCGAGGTGCGCCAGCGCCTTATCAGCCTGGCCCTGACCATCGACAACCTCACCCCGCCGGCCGGCGACCGGCCCGGCCAGGCCGTCACCGCCCTGAGCCCCGACCCCCAGGCCATGGCGGCCGCCGCCGACAGCCAGGCCACGGCCCCGGCCAGCTATGGCCTTAAGGTGGAGTGGCCGGCGGCGCCGGGGCAGGTGCTCTCGCCGGCCCAGAACCCCATCGCCCTGGTGGACCAGGCCGACGGCGCGCACACCTTCACCCTCACCATCAACGGCGTGGCCCACCAGCTCAGCGTGACCGTGGACAACCACCCCGGCCAGGTGGACACCCAGGAAGACCTGCTGGGCCGCCTGGCCCGGGCCATCTCCGGGGTGGACCCGGCCGTGAGCGCCCAGGTGATCGCCTCCCAGGAAGACGCCCACGACCCCCTGCACCACCTGCTCAACCGCACGGCGCGCTTGAGCATCCAGGGCGCGGACGCCAGCGTTTCCTTCAGCTTGGCCGACGTTCAGGGCACCCTGGTTAGCGACTACCATCTGGGCACCCAGACCCCGCCGCGCGCGGCTTCCCTGATGGTGGCCGGGGTGCCCACCACCCAGGCAGGCAACAACATCAGCCTGGACAGCGGCCATGTCGGCGCCACGGCCCTGGACACCACCAATGGCCCCCTGGAACTCTCGGTGGAGGCCGGAGCCGGACCCATCACCCGCCAGTTGGACTCGGTGATTGGCCAGTACAACGACCTGCTCTCCTACCTGGACAGCCACGCCGACCTCTTGCGTCCCTCCCTCAAGGATCGCCTGGTCCGCCCCCTGGAGGACCGGGCCAGCCTTATGCCGGAGCTGGGGCTCCGGGCCACGGCCCAGGGACGCCTGTCCGTCAGCAGCCTGTTCGACGACAAGGTGACCAGCGACTACCCCGCCGTGCGCCAGACCCTCCTGGACCGCCAGGGCTGGGTTCCGGCCCTGCGCAACAAGGTGGGGCAGATACTGGCCATGGACCAGACCGCCTTCGCCTCGGTGCTGGAGTCCAGCGGATTGCAGGAGCAGCGCCGCCGGGCCTGGCTGGCCCTGGACCAGAGCCTCAGCGGCATCGTCGGCGGCTATTACTGAGCACAAGCCAGGCACCAGCCATCAGCCCTCGGCCCAGGGGACCAAATCCGGCAAAGGATTGGTTTCACAAGCCCATGGGCAAATTTTAATTTTAAAATTATCCGAATGTGAATTACGAAATTGGTCTTGGCGGGCCTTTCCCCCAGCCTCGACTCTTGACCTCCCAGGCAATTTTTGCGCGGTGCGCGTCAAAAAGTGGTGCAGGAAAACGCCGAAAATACCGATTAGTGGGCTAGGGAAAGATGGCCAAGGCCTAAAGCTACCATCTGGAAGGCCCTGGGAAGTAAACATCACCGATTGGGCCGCATGAATAGAGTCAAAAGGCAATAGGCACGATTGTTGCTATACTAATAGGCAAAGGCCGGCCCCGGACGCGCGGCGCCCGGGCGGCGGCAAAGGCGAGGGGTTAAGGCAGCCCCGGGACAGGCCGACCCGGCCCGCGCCCAAACCCCGGAGCAGGCGCCAGCCAGACCACGCGGCACGCATCGGCCACCAAGGAGAGGACAAGATGCCAACCTGTAGAGCCCCCAGTCAGCCCCTGGTGATCTCGCCTCCGCCCAAGATGCTGGAGTACTTCCTGCTCACCGGACGGTGGCCCAGCCAGGCCAAGTTCATGGCGGTTCTTACCGACCGTCCTGACAAGGAGGTGGAGCATGGCCCCGGCCCGGCCCGCTCGGCGTGTTGAACACGTAGAGGACGATGCCTTCTGGGAAGCCTCTGTGCGGGAGCTGGACCCCCAGCAGGCCTGCGAACTCCTGGGCATCCAGCATTTCCCCCATTACCTGGCGGCGGCGGCCAACCTGGCGCTGTTGGCCCAGCACCTGCGGGGCAAGTACGGCTCCAGCGTGAAGATCAAGGACGCGCTCATCGCCGAGCTGAAGAAGGGGCCCTATCCGCCCAGCGGCAGCGAGGAGACTGACTACTGGCAGGCCATCAAGCCCCATCTGCCCGTGGTGGAAGAGGTGGTGAAGCACTACCTGCGCAGCACCGGCAACCTAAACCTCCCCTGGCCCGGCGAGGACTAAAGTCCATGGCTGGGATCGACCAGGGTAACCGCAAGGATTGACCTATGTGGTCTGACTTGGAAAGCGTGCATATTTTCGCCAGCAGCGGGGTCCTTGGCCCGGGCCCGGGGCTGGTCCGCGGGCAGTGCGCCTGTCCGGACCCAGTCCAAGGCCCCCGCTGCTGGCACTGCCAAAAAAAGGCCTCTAGCGGCCTGCCGGGGTAACACTCCGACAGGCCGCCCGATGGCGGGCCAGGGCGGCCCGCCAAGATAGAGAAAGCCAAGGAAGGCTTTCTCTTGCACTATCTTAAGCCTGGCGCCGCCGCTGATTGAGTAGCGATGGCTGGCGCTTGGCGCGGTAAGATCATGATGGCCCAGCCGTCGCCCGGCCCTTGCCGCGGCTAAATTGTATACAAAAATCCCTTGACAAATCCGCCCCCGCCGGCCAAACTCAGGTCAATTCGCTGTTAAGGAAGAGAGCCCAGATGGCCCCACGCGCCTCATTTGCCCCCCGCCCCATCGCCGCCGCGGCCCCCGGCTGCCGGCGTCAGTTTGGGCGCGGGGAGGGCTTTTATTGGTGGCGCTGGTCCAGGGTGGGCTGTCGCGGGGTATTGCCTTAGCTAGATACTAGAGCAAAAAGCCGGCACCAAAGCCCACCGTACCAAACGGTGGGCTTTTCTTTTTCAGGGCAGAAAGGCGAATGCAGTATGGCCGCGTTGATAGCCAGCCACAAGACCCTCCTGGCCGACACCGACACCCCGGTATCGGCCTACTTGAAGCTCTGCCAGGACCAGGAGCGGGCCTTCCTCTTCGAGAGCGGCGAGACCGTGGAGCGCTTCGGCCGCTTCTCGGTGGTGGCCTGCGACCCCCTGGCTTCCCTGGTGCTGTGGCCCGACCGGGCCGAACTGGATCAGGGAGGACGACACAGCCTCTACCCGGCGGGCGAGTTCTTCGCCCTGGCCCGGCGCCTGCAAGAGGACCTGACCTGCCAGGACCTGCCGGAGCTGCCCTTCGTGGGGGCCTTGGCCGGCTACCTGGGCTTTGACGCCGTGCGCCTGGTGGAAAAGCTGCCGCCGGCGCCGCCCCACCGTCTGCCGGTGGCCAACCTGTGCTACCCCTCGCGCCTGGCGGTCTTCGATCATTTGCAGCGCCAGCTCACCCTGGTGGCCATCGCCGAGGGCCAGGGCCAGGCCCAGGCCAAGCTGGCGGAAATGGAG
>JAKAGJ010000182.1 GCA_021815655.1 Deltaproteobacteria bacterium
ATGATCGCCGGCCTGGCCAAGGCCGGATCCCTGGACTGGTACGTGCTGGTGGCCCTGCCCCGCCAGGTGGCCTATCAGCCCTTGTGGACCACCCTGGGCATCTTCGCCTGGGCCCTGGCCGTGACCCTGCTGGCCGGCATCACGGCGGCGGTGCTGCTCTCCGGGCGCCTGGCCCGGCGCTTCGAGGACCTGGCCGCCCGCGCCGGCCGCATCGCCGCCGGCGAGGACCTGGGGGCCTGGCCCAGCTTCAGCATCAGCGAGTTCCAGACCCTGGGCCAGGGCCTGCGGCACATGGCCGCCGCCGTGCGCCAGCGCGAGGAATCCTTGAGCCTGTCCGAGGCCAAGTTCCGGCGGGTGGTGCAGTCCTCGCCCCTGGGCATGCACCTCTACCACCTGGACGGCCAGGGGCGGCTCATCCTGGCCGACGCCAATCCCGCCGCCGACCACATCCTGGGGCTCAAGCACGGCCGGCTTCTGGGCCTGAGCGTGGAGGAGGCCTTCCCCGGGCTGGCCGGCGGCGAGATGGCCGCGCGCTGCGCCCAACTGGCCGCCCAGGGCGGGGTATGGCACGACGACCAGGTTATCTACCAGCACGGGGGGCTCAAGCGCTATTTCGAGGTGCGGGCCTTCCAGAGCGAACCGGGGCAGGTGGCGGTGCTGTTCAACGACGTCACCCAACGCCGCCGCCAGGAGCAGGCCATCAAGGAAAGCGAGGCCACGCTGCGCGGCATCTACCGGGCCTCGCCGGCGGGCATCGGCATGGTCAGCTACCCGGAGCGGCGCCTGATGTGGTGCAACCAGCGCCTGGCCGACCTTACCGGCTACCCCCTGGAGGAGATGCTGGGCCTGCCGGTGCGGCAGTGCTACCCCAACCAGGAAGAGTACACGCGGACCGGGCGCCTTTTGGAGGAACAGATCAGGGCCCAGGGCGTCAGCTCCCAGGAGACGCTGATGTTGCGCAAGGACGGCCAGGTGCGCGACATCCTGCTGAAGAACGCGCCCCTGGACCCCCAGGACCTCGGCGCCGGCCTGGTCTTCATGATCCTGGACATCACCGAGAGCAGGCGCCTGGCCCTGGACAAGACCCAACTGGAATCCCAGTTGCGCCAGTCCCAAAAGATGGAGGCCGTGGGCACCCTGGCCGGCGGCATCGCCCACGACTTCAACAACATCCTGGCCATCATCCTGGGCAACGCCGACATGGCCCTGGAGGAAGCGCCCCCCGGCACGCCCCTGGCCGACATGCTGGAACGCATCCAGAGCGCCTGCCAGCGCGGCAAGGGCCTGGTCAACCAGATCCTGGCCTTCAGCCGCCAGCGGGCGCGCCAGCCCCTGGTTGTGGAGCCGGCCATCATCTGGAAGGAGACCCTCAAGCTCCTGAAAGCCACCCTGCCGGCCAACATCCGCATCGAGCAGCGCCTGGGCGCCGGCGGCTGGAAGACCTTAGCCGACCCCACCGAGCTGCACCAGGTGCTCCTGAACCTGGGCGCCAACGCCGCCCACGCCATGCGCCAGGAGGGCGGGGTGCTCAGCGTGGCCCTGGCCCAGACCCAGGCGCCGGCCCCGGGCCTCCCGGCCGGGCTGGCGCCGGGACGCTATCTACAACTCACCGTGAGCGACACCGGCCACGGCATGGACCCGGCCACCCAGGAGAGAATCTTCGAGCCCTACTTCAGCACCAAGCCGCCGGGCGAGGGCACCGGCCTGGGGCTGGCCTTGGTGCACGGCCTGTTGCAGGGCTGCGGCGGGGCCATCAGCGTGCGCAGCCAGCCCGGCCAGGGCACCACCTTCGAGGTGTTCCTGCCCCTGACCCAGGACGCGGCGGCCTCATCCCCCGCGGACTCCCAGGCGGCGGCCCGGGGCTCCGGGCGGGTCCTCCTGGTGGACGACGAGGCCGAGGTGCTGGCCGCCGGGAGCGCCATCCTGGAGCGCCTGGGCTACCAGGTCAGTGGCCGGGCCAACGGCGCCCAGGCCTGGCAGGCCTTCCTGGAGGAGCCCCAGGGCTTCGACCTGGTGATAACCGACCAGGCCATGCCCGAACTGACCGGCCTGGGGCTGGCCCGGCGCATCCGCGCCCTGCCCTCGGCGGTGCCCATCATTCTGTGCACCGGCTACCTGGAGCCCCGGCTGGAAGAAGAGGTGGCCCAACTGGGCATAGACCAGGTGCTGCACAAGCCCTATTCGCGGGTGCGCCTGGCCGGGGCGGCCCAGCGGGCCCTGGCCGGCCGGGGGCGCCGGGAGCCGGAGAGACCTTGATTTGCCACCCACTCCCCCCCGGCCGCCGTGCTATCCTAGGGACCGCAAATCTGATTAGGGAGCGCGCGTGTCGGTCATCCTGATCGTGGACGATGATCCGCTGATCTGCCAGACCCTGGCCGCCCTGGTGGCCAAGCTGGGGCACCAGCCCCTCTTGGCCGGGGACCTGGCCCAGGCCCAGGCCCAGGCCGCCCTCGAGCCGGTGGACCTGGTGCTTCTGGACGTGCAGCTACCCGACGGCAGCGGGCTGGAGTGCATCCCGGCCTTGAAATGGAGCCCCTCGGAGCCGGAGATCATCATCCTCACCGGCCACGGCGACCCCGACGGCGCCGAGCTGGCCATCAACAGCGGCGCCTGGGATTACCTGGAAAAGCCGGCCACGACCCAGGAAATAAGACTCTCCCTGCAGCAGGCCCTGGAATTCCGCCGCCAGCGCAACCGGGGCCGGGCCCTGGCCGCCCTGGACCGCCGTGGGTTGATGGGTTCCAGCCCGGCCATGCGCGCCTGCCTGGAGGCCGCCGCCCAGGCCGCGGGCAGCCTGGCCAATGTGCTGATTACCGGCGAGACCGGCACCGGCAAGGAGCTGGTGGCCTGGGTGATCCACGACAACAGCCCCCGCCGGGCGGAGCCCTTCGTGGTGGTGGACTGCGCCTGCCTGCCCGAGAACCTGGTGGAGAGCCTGTTGTTCGGCCACGAGCGCGGGGCCTTCACCGGGGCCAACCTGGCCCAGGAGGGGCTTCTGGGCCAGGCCGACGGCGGCACCCTGTTCCTGGACGAGGTGGGCGAGCTACCGCCGAGCGTGCAGAAATCCTTTCTGCGCTGCCTACAAGAAAAACGCTTCCGCCCCCTGGGCGGCCGGCGGGAGCAGGACAGCGACTTTAGGCTCATCGCCGCCACCAACCGCAACCTGGAACGCATGGCCGCCGAGGAGACCTTCCGCGCCGACCTGATGTTCAGGCTGAAATCCCTGGTAATCGAGCTGCCCCCCCTGCGCGAGCGCCTGGAGGACCTGCCGGAGTTGGCCGGCTACCACCTGGACCGCATCTGCCAGCGGGCGGGGCTGGCGCCCAAGGAATTGGCCCCCGGCGTGCTGGAGTTTTTCAACCGCTACTCCTGGCCCGGCAATGTGCGCGAACTGGTGAACATCCTGGAGAGCGCCGCCGGCGCCGCCGGCGCCGAGACCACCCTGGCGGTGTTTCATCTGCCGGCCTACTTCCGGGCCAAGCTGGCCCGCGAATCCGTGGGGGGCAAGGCCGCCCCCCGCCCCGCCCCCAAGGCTTCGCCAGCACCCGACCCTGAACCGGCCAGCGCGCCCCCGCCCCGGACCACGCCCCCGCCGGAGCCGGAGGCGGACCTGCCCAGCCTCAAGGACTTCAAGGACTCTCTGGCCAGCCAGGCCGAGCGCCAGTATCTGCACCAATTGGTCAAGCAGAGCCAGGGCGACATCCAGGCCGCCTGCCGTCTGGCCGGGGTGTCGCGGGGGCATCTCTACGCCCTGCTCAAAAAGCACAACCTGATGCTCTTCAAGCAGGTTTCCCTGCACGAAAGCCCTCCGGACCCGGACTAGGGCCTTGGCCCCCGCGCCAGCCCGGCTGTCGGGCGGGGGCGGACAGGCGTGCGCCGCGGCCTGACTGGCGACCCTCCTCCCAGGCCTCCCCCGCGGCCTCTCTTGGGCAACACACCTCAATAACACACCATTTTTTGTCAGACCCGCCTGGCACCGCTTTTGCTTTACCAAAGCGAAAAGACCCAACTCCCAGCGGAAAGAGGCCATGCTTCTGCTTTGTTACCTGCCCCAGGAGATGCCAGCCAGCGCCAGGCTGCGGCGCCAACTGCAAGGCCTGCCCGGCCTGGAAGGCCTGGAGACGGTGCCGGACATCACCCAACTGGCCCATCGGCTGCAACAGCCCCGCCCCCAGGCCCTGCTGTGCCTGGCCCTGCTGCCCACCCAACAGGCCCTGAAGGACCTGCTGGCCTTGCAGGAGTTGCTGCGAGACATCCCCCTGGTCCTGGCCCTGCCTGATGAGGCGCCCCAGTCCCTGCTGTGGGCCCATCGCCTGCGGCCCCGTTATCTGACCTTTGCCCATGGACCGGAGGCCAACCTGCGCATCACCCAGGTGGTGGCCCGCATGCTGGGCAAGTACGCTCGGCCCTGGGACCCTCCCGCCGATTCCCCGGCCAAGCCAGCTCTGCCCGGCGGCCCCCGGCATTAGTTCCAGGGAGGCGATTTTTTTTGGTTAAATACCATATAATTTCAATATGGCATCATGATAAGCTATTTACATAAGCCATTCCCATCAGTGGCAAGGAGTACAACATGACACTCTCGCGACTGAGCCTGCGTCTGCGCATCCTGGGTCCCACCGCCCTGCTGGTGGTCCTGGTCCTGGGCCTGATCGCCGGGCTGTCCTTCCATTACACCCGCCAAGCCCTCACCGACGCCAACGACCAGGGCTTGCGACAGTTGGCCCGCTCCAAGGCCGAGCTGATAGACATGTGGATCGAGGACGCCAAGGGGCTGATGCTGGTCAGCGCCAGCCGGGGGGTCTTCGAGGCGGTGCTCAAGGAGGACAACGAGGCCAACCGCGCCATCGCCAATCAGGAGTTGCAGGATCAGGTAAAGAACCTGGCCGGCTTATCCTACATCAATATCGCCAACGCCCAGGGCGAGGTGCGCGCCTCCTCCATCCCCGAGTCGGTGGGCAAGATCAAGGTGCCCGACCGCCAGTACTTCCAGAAGGCCATGCGGGGCCAAGTCAACGTCTCCGAGGTGTACCTGGCCCGCACCACCGGCAAGCCGGCCTTCTCCGTGGCCGCGCCCATCAAGGTGGGCGGCAAGGTGCTGGGCGTGCTCTTCGGCGTGCCCGACCTGAGCAAGTTCAGCCAGCGCTTCGTGGAAGGGGTGCGGGTGGGGCAGACTGGGTACATGACCCTGTATGACAACACGGGCACGGTCTTCGCCCACCGGGACAACTCCCTCATCCTCAAGCTCAAGCTGGACGAGCACGACTGGGGCCGCCAGTGGCGCGCCCACAAGAGCGGGCTGTTGACCTACCAGATCCAGGGCCAGGACCAGTTGGCGGTGCTGGAGCCCTGTCAAAATGTGGAATGGACGGTGGCCATCTCGGCGCCGGCCAGCGAGATATTCGCCCAGTCCGACCACCTCACCAAGGTCAACCTGGCCCTGTCCCTGGCCGGGGCCTTGGCCATTCTTGCCCTGCTTTTCCTGGTGGTGCGCTCGGTGACGGGCCCGGTGCAGCGCATCATCAAGGGCCTGGACGAAGGGGCCCAGCAGGTGGCCTCGGCCGCCGGAGAGGTTTCTCGCTCGGGCCAGTCCCTG
>JAKAGJ010000183.1 GCA_021815655.1 Deltaproteobacteria bacterium
ACCAGGGCCGCGGCCAGGGCCCGGGCCGTGGCCTTCTCACGCACCCAGGGCAGCTCCAGGGTGCGCGCCTGGGGGCCGTAGAGGGCGATGCTCGCGGGGTCCTGGCTGGCCAGGCCGTCGTCGCCGGCCTCGTACTGGCGGCTGCGGTAGTTGTAGCCATAGAGCACCTGGGCCAGGTTGACCACGTCGGCCAGGCGCACGTCCACGCCCACGTCCTTGAGGTGGGCCTGGCTCAGCATGGCCACCAGTTCGCCGTCGCTGGCGCTGCCCGGCCCCAGGTCCAGGTACAGGCGCAAGCAGCCGTCGCCGCCCCGCCACCAGGAGCCCAGGAAGGTGGACAAAAGCTCGGTAAGCAGGGTGGCCAGGGCCTTGGGCTGGCCGATGAGCCCGCTGGCCTGGTAGCCTTGGGCGGCGGCCCGGCTCCGGGAGCGGCTCAAGACCCCCTGGTCCAGCTCGCCGGGGTCCAGCCCCGCCACCCGTACCAGGAGGTCCTGGGCCAGGTCCAGGGGGTTGCTTAAGAGCTGGCCGCCGGCCCCGGGCTTGCCCTGGGCGCGCACCCCCAGGGGCTCGCTGGCGCTCATGTCCTGGCTGAAGGTGGCGGTGGCGATTCTGCCCAAATTCTGGAAGTCGTGGTTGAGGTCCAGGCCGTAGAGGCCGGGGTCCAGGGCCTGGCCGTCCTGGCCGTAGAGGGTAACCTGGTTGCCCGCCGCCAGGCTGAGCAGGGGGTGGCCGGCCAGGGCGTAGACATGGGCCGCCGTGTCCAGGCAGACCGCGTTCCACAGGGCGCCGGAGCCGCCCCGCATGTCCCCGTAGACCAGGGGCAGGCACTCGGCCGGGCGCCGGGGGGCGGCGTAGTCCCAGGCCCGCCTGAGCGGCAGCGGCGCGCCGAGGTCGGTCATCACAAGGCCCTCAGGCTAAGGGTGATCCGCTCAGCCTCCAGGCGGTAGGAGATCACCCGGCCCTGGAAGCGGCTCAGGAAGTCCTGGGGAGCCAGGCCGCTGTAGCCCACGCTCAGCTCGCCCAGGGCCCCCAGCAGGTTCTCCATGGCCTCCAGGCGGCTGAAGGGGCGCTGGCCCTTGCCGCCGCCGTTGCTCAAGACCAGGCTGAGGCTGCCGGCCTCCTCCTGCTTCAGGCTGGCCAGCATGTCGTTCTTCAGGGGGGACAGGGTTTCGCGCAGGCGGCCGAAGGACAATACCCGCGCCCCGCGCTCCAGGAGGGGCAGCTGCCCCTGGCCGGCCTTCTTGCCTCCGTCGGCCTTGAGGCCGCCGTCGGCCAGGGAGGGGGTCTTCAGGTCCACGAAGGCCTGGCCGGGATGGCGGTCGGAGTACAGGCGCAGCCCGTGGCTGTTGGTCAGGCTGAAGAGGACCACCGGGGCCTGGTTGCGCATCCGGCGGGCGCGGTGAAAGGCCTGGCTAAGGCTAAACATGGGTACGCACCACCTCCTCCAGCTCCAGGTCCAGGGCGTAGGAGCCCAGGTGCTGGTACACCGGGGTGAGCGAGGCCCCGGGCAGGCAGTAGAGGGTGCCGCTGGGGTCGTCATCGAAGGGAGTGAAGAACAGGGGGTTGAGGCGGCCGCGCACCGGGTCGTTGATGGCCTGGTACAGGGCCTGGAACCCGGCCACGTCGCCTTGGTCCAGACCCCGGAAGGAGATGCGCCAGGACTGGGCCAGCCCCCGGGTGGAGCCGGCCACCTTGCCGGCGTCGGTGGCGGTGGTGGAGCGCCCGGCCAGCCAGGTGCGGCCGTAGGGGGCCGCGAACATGCGCGAAGGCTGGAAGTAGTCCCCCAGGTAGAGCAGGCTGGCGCTCAAGGACCCGTCCTGGTTCTGCGGGTCTTCCAGGAGCAGGCGCCAGTGGCGGTAACTGGCCCCGGGCCAGGCGCAGAGGTGGGGCCGGGTGATGGCCAGCTCCTGGCTGAAGGCCGGCGCCTGCCATTGGTCGGGCTGGTCGCCGGCCAGCAGGCTGACCCGGGCCTTATCGCTCAGGTTGTGGTCGGCCAGCAACAGGGCCGCCACCGGCCGGCTGGCCCCCAGGTCCAGGCTGAGGCTCTCGCTCTGGCAGCCCTGGGCCTGCCAGGTGGTGTCGCGGTCGCGGTCCAGGAGCAGGGCCGGCCCCTGGTTGCCGCCGGCCAGGATGCTCCAGGAATCGCCGCGCGCAAAGTCCGGACCCTGCCCCGACACCCACTTGACGCGCACGCCGTCGGCCAGGTCCAGGAACTGGCGCTGGGTGGGCAGGCCCCTGCGCTCCCAGTCGGCCAGGCTGGCGCGGCGCCAGCGGAAGGTGGCCTGGCCCACGCCCTCGCCGGCGGCCACGGAATCTATCTCCACCACGAAGACCTGGTCCTGGCCGCCCTGATGCTGCCCGGCGGCGTAGGCCACCGCCGTGCCCTGGGCCTTGGCCACGGGCATGCCCACCATGCCCGGCCGGGCCGAGGACACGGTCACCTGGGCCGGATCGCTCAGCAGGTTTTGGTAATAGAAGCGGCAGATGCTCATGGTCTCCTCCGGTGGCTGGCCGCCGGGGCGGGCGGCCTGGGATGAGCCCAGGTTGACAGCCCCCGAGGTGGTGGCCCAGCAAGACGGCGCGGGAAGATGTCTCCCCGGGCCGCCGCCGGGTTTGTTCCGAAGGATTGGGCCTGGCAAGGGATTTATGCTAAGCTCCAGCCATGGTAGGGGAGCGTCACAATCAGCCCGCCCGTGAGCTGACCATCTTTCACACCCCTGGCTGTGGCCGCTGCCAGGCGGCGGCCCAGTATTTCGAGCAGCGGGGCTTCGTGGTGCACCTGGCCGATGTGGCCAATGATTTCGGTGCCTTGCGCCGCATGGCCCGTCTGTGCCCCGGCACGCGCACCGTGCCGGTGATTCAGTGGGGACAGGAGGTCTTCGTGGGCTTCGACGCCGGCTATTGGCAACAGCGGTTGGAGCAAGCATCGTGAATCAGCTGGCGGTAGTGGAGCGCCCCCGCCTGGCCGTCACCCTGGGCGACCCCGCCGGGGTGGGGCCGGAGATCGTGGCCCGCATCTGCCACGACCCCGAGGTGCGGGCCAAGGCCGATCTTTTGGTGGTGGGCCGCCGCATGATCCTGGCGGCGGGGGCCATGGCCTGCGGCCTGCCCATGCCCTCGGTGGAGATGGTGGAGGTGGGCCCGGGCCAGGAGATCAAGCCCGGCCGGCCCACGGCCATCACCGGGCGCCAGGCCGGGGCCTTCGTGGAGGAGGCGTTGCGCCTGTGCCTGTCCGGCCAGGTGGGGGCCATGGTCACGGCGCCCATCAGCAAGGAGGCCTTGCAGGCCGGGGGCTATCCCGACACCGGACACACCAGCCTGCTGGGGCGCCTGTTGGGTGTGCCCCGGCCGGTGATGATGCTGGCCGGCAGCCGCCTGCGCGTGGTGCTGGCCACCATTCACTGCGCCTTCCGCGAGGTGATCGGCCGCCTGAGCCCCCAGGGCATCGCCCACACCGGCCTGGTGGCGGCCCGCGACCTGCAACGCTACCTGGGCATACAAAACCCCCGGCTGGCCGTGGCCGCCCTGAACCCCCACGCCGGCGAGGGCGGCATGTTCGGCGACGAGGAAGAAACCCTCATCGCCCCGGCCATCCAGATTTTGCAGCAGGCCGGGGTGCAGGCCAGCGGCCCCCACCCCCCGGATACCGTCTTCTGGCGGGCGGCGCGGGGCGAGTTCGACCTGGTGCTGTGCATGTACCATGACCAGGGGCTCATTCCCCTGAAGCTCCTGCACTTCGAGGACGGGGTCAACGTCACCCTGGGTCTGCCCATCATCCGCACCAGCGTGGACCACGGCACCGCCTACGACATCGCCGGCCAGGGCCGGGCCAACCCCGCCAGCCTCAAGGCCGCCGTGCTGCTGGCCGCCCACATGGCCACCCACCGCAAAAACGGCGTTTGAGCATGGCCCGGCCCGGCCGCGCCCGCCGGCTGGCGGCCTGGCTCTTTTGCCTGCTGCTGTGGCTGTGGGCCGCGCCCGGCCTGGCCGCCGACCTGTTGGTCAGCGCCCAGGGCGCGACCATGGGCCTGGCCTCCATGGCCGGCCATGCCTACCCCTGCGCCCTGGGCCGCGCCGGCATCGGCAAGGACAAGCACGAGGGCGACGGCGCCACCCCGGCCGGCAGCTTCCCCCTGCGCCGGGTGCTGTTCCGCCCCGACAAGTTCGCCGCCCCGCCGGCCAGCGGCCTGCCGGTCAGCCCCATCTCCCCTGACGACGGCTGGTGCGACGACCCCGCCGCGCCCCAGTACAACCAACCCGTGAAGCTGCCTTTCGCCGCCAGCCACGAGGAACTGTGGCGGGCCGACGGCCTCTACGACCTGATCGTGGTGGTGGGCTACAACGACGACCCGGTGGTGCCGGGGCGGGGCAGCGCCATCTTCCTGCACGTGGCCCGGCCCGGCTACGCCCCCACGGCGGGGTGCCTGGCCTTCAGCCGAGCTGATTTGCTGGCGATAATCAAGGAGCTGGGGCCGGGGTCCCGGGTGGTGATAACAGCGCCGGGCCTATGACCGCCGGGGGCCGCCCGCTTTCAGGGTAACAATCGTCGCCCCCCAGCCGCCGGCCGCGGGCTCGGCCAGCTTGAATGACGCCACCAGGGGCAGCCTCTCCAGGGTGGCCCCCACCAGGCGGCGCAGCTCCCCCCGGCCCTTGCCGTGGATCACCCGCACCTCCAGGATGCCCGCCTCCTGGCAGGCTTGCAGATAGTCCGCCAGCAGCGCCTTCACCTCCCGGGGCTGGAAGGTGTGCAAATCCAGCACCCCGTCGATGGGCAGCTCTATGGGCTCGTCCTGGTCCCAGTCCATGGCGCTAGTTCCTAGATTGCGGCCAGTCAGAATCGGGCGGGGATAAACCCCGCCCCTACATTAAGATTGGGATGTGCTAGCCTTTTCTTGATGTAGGGGCGGGGTTTATCCCCGCCCGTCTTGGTTCCTAAAAACCATGCGGCCGATAGTTAGCTAATGCGGTGGGACGGGCCTTATCCATATAAGCAGATGTAGGACGACTCCACAGGCACTTCCAACTGGAACTTCTGGTTGGCCGCCACCTCGAAGCGCTCATAGGGTTTGAATTCCCGCCAGGCGGCCGCGCCGGGCAATTTCACCTTCAGGAGGCCCGAGGTCACGATCATGACCTCCCTGGTGGAGGTGCCGAACTCATAGCTGCCCACGGCCATGACGCCGGCCGTGGCCGGGCCGTCGCTGCTGGTGAAGGCGATGGACTTGACCTTGCCCTCGAAATACTCGTTGACCTTCAGCATGGCTGACTCCTTGGTTGATGCAACGCGAGGATGGTAAAGCATGCGCCGCCATGCGTCAATGGCGGCGGCGGTTGGTTCGCCAAGCCAACCCGGCGACGCCATAACCCCCTCTGGCCATAGCCGTCAGGGCCAGCGCGGCGAAGCAGCCTCCCGCCTCTGTCCTGAACGAAACAACAGCAGAAGGCCAAGCGGTTTTTCTTTGTGCCCCACCCAGCCGCCCGGCCAAACCGAGTGGCCCCGGTGCGCGGGCCTGATCTTCGCCCCCACCGGGACAGCCCTCCGCCGGCCCCTTGGCCAATCGTGGCATTGACCAGACATGAGCATCCTG
>JAKAGJ010000184.1 GCA_021815655.1 Deltaproteobacteria bacterium
AGGAGATAATTGGCATTCCCCGGCTCACCCGCCTGCCCAGGGCCCCGGAGCACATGCTGGGAGTGATGAACCTGCGCGGCATGGTGGTGCCGGTGCTGGACATGCGCCGCAAGCTCAACCTGGAATGCAACGAAAGCGGCGAGGCGGTGGTGGTCGTGCTCAGGGTGGGTGAAAAGATCATGGGCGCGGTGGTGGACAGCGTGCGGGACGTGGTGCAGCTAACCGAGGACCAGGTTCAGAACCCGCCGGATTTCGCCGGCGGATTGCGCCGGGATTATCTGCGGGGGCTGTGCCACCTGGAAGACGAAATGATAATCTTGCTGGAGCTGGACCGCCTCTTGGCCCAGGAGACGCTCAGCAATGCCGCTTGACCGGCGGGCACGCCCCGAAAACCCCGCGCCGGCCACAGGCACCCTGGTGCTGCCCGACCGGGAATTTGAGATCATCCGCCAGATGGTCAAGTCTCAGACCGGCATCAGCTTGAGCCTGCACAAGCGCGACCTGGTCATCAGCCGCCTGGCCCGGCGTCTGCGCACCCTGGGCCTGGATTCCTTCACCGAGTACATCCAGTACCTGCGCGCCGACAGCGACGGCGGCGAGCTGGTGCACATGATCAACCGCATCACCACCAACAAGACCGACTTCTTTCGCGAGCGGCACCACTTCCAGCTACTGCACGACAAGCTGTTGCCGGCCTTGCACGAGGCCGGCGAAAAGAGCGGCCAGAGGGTGCTCAGGGCCTGGTCGGCGGGCTGCTCCTCGGGCGAGGAGCCCTACAGCATCGCCATCACCCTGAGCGAGTTCTTCGCCAACCGCCCCGGCTGGGACTACAAGCTCCTGGCCTCGGACCTGGACACGGTCATGCTGGAAAAAGCCAGCCAAGGCGAGTACGAGCCGGCCCTGGTGGAGCCGGTGGGCAAGGCCTGGCTGGGCAAGTACTTCGACCGCCAGGGACGGGGCGAGGGCGCGCTCTACAAGGTCAAGCCCGAACTGCGGCAGATGATAACCTTCCGCAAATTCAACCTGATGCATCCGGAGTATCCCCTCAAGGTACCCCTGGATTTTGTTTTCTGCCGCAACGTGCTGATCTATTTCGACTTGGAGGACAAGGTCTCCATCCTCACCAAGTTTCACCGGGTGCTCAAACCCGGGGGGCATATCTTCGTGGGGCACTCGGAGTCCCTGATGATGGTCAAGGACCTTTTCCGCTTCGTGGACACCACGGTTTACCGCAAGCTGTAGATAATGCACAAGCGCTACCACGCCCAGCTCAAGCGGCCCATGATAATCATCCAGCCTGGTGAGTACTACGTCACCAAGGAGGACGAGGTCATCGCCACCGTTCTGGGCTCCTGCATCAGCGTTTGCATCAAGGACGAGCTGCACGGCATCGGCGGCATGAATCATTTCATGCTGCCCGGCGACTTCCGCGTGGAGGACGTCTTCAACAGCAACAGCGCCCGCTACGGCATGTACGCCATGGAAATGATCATGGGCGACATCCTGAAGCTGGGCGGCGACCGCCAGAAGCTCACGGCCAAGGTCTTCGGCGGCGGACACGTGCTCAACGTGGCCACCTCCAAAAACAGCGTGCCGGCGACCAACATCCAGTTCGTCAAGGCCTATCTCTCCATGGAAGGCATCCAGGTCGTCAAGTCCGACGTGGGCGGATTCCATGGGCGCAAGGTTCTCTACCTGCCTCAAGCGGGCAAGGTCTTCGTCAAGCGCCTGGTGCCTGATGACGACCGCAAGCTGGCCGAGCGCGAGCGCCGCTACCAGTCGCATCTGGCCCGGGAAGCTCAAGAAGAAAGCGTCACCATTTTTTAGGATTCATGGGGCGCCGCCGGCCATGGGCGTGAGCCATGGCCTTTAGAGGTAAGACATGGCAGGACCAATCAAGGTGCTGGTGGTGGACGATTCGGCCCTGATTCGCGAGTTCATGCGCGCCACCCTCTCGGCCCAGCCGGACATGGCCGTCACCACGGCCAACGACCCCTACGTGGCCCGCGACCGCGTGCTGCGCGAGCGTCCCGACGTCATCACCCTGGACATCGAGATGCCGCGCATGGATGGGCTGACCTTCCTGCAAAAGCTCATGGCCGCCTACCCCACGCCGGTGGTGATGTTCAGCAGTCATACCCGCGACGGGGCCGAGGCCACCATAAAGGCCTTGGGCCTGGGGGCGGTGGATTTCGTGGCCAAGCCCACCCAGAACCTGCGCGAGCTGCTGCCGGCCCTGGCCCTGGAGATCGTGGAAAAGGTGCGCGCCGCCGCCGGAGCCCGGGTGCGGCGCACACCTGTGAGCCTGGAAAATTTGCAGGTGCCGCAAAAGGTGGAAGTGGACCAGGTGGTGGCCCTGGCCAAGTCGCCGCCCCGGCCCGGAGGCCCCCAGGTGGTGCTCATGGGCGCCTCCACCGGCGGCACCGTGGCCCTGGAGCAGGTGCTATGCCGGCTGCCCGCCGACAGCCCGCCCATCGCCGTGGTGCAGCACATGCCCGAGCACTTCACCCTGGCCTTTGCCAACCGGCTCAACTCCCTGGCCCAGATCAAGGTGGCCGAGGCCACCGACGGCCTGCTTTTGCCCCCGGGGCAATGCTTCATCGCCCCCGGCGGCAGACACATGCTCCTGGAGCGGGGCGCGGGCGGCTATGTGGTGCGGGTCAAGGATGGCCCGCCGGTAAACCGCCACAAGCCCTCGGTGGACGTGCTCTTTCGCTCCGCGGTGGGCGGCGCCGGCCCCAACGCCGTGGCCATCATCATGACCGGCATGGGCGACGACGGGGCCAAGGGCATGAAGGACCTGCACGACGTGGGCGCCCTGACCATCGCCCAGAACGAGGAAACCTGCACGGTCTACGGCATGCCCAAGATGGCCGTGCAGTTGGGGGCCGCCGACCGCATAGTGCCCCTGGAGCGCATCGCGCCCCTCTTGATGGGGCTGTGGGCCGAGACCCAGGGCCGGAGGGCTTGATGTCACCCTTGCGCAACGGTCTGGCCGGCTCCGACAAGCCGCCCACCATCCTGATCGTGGACGACGCCAAGCTCAACCGCGAACTGCTTCGCATGCACCTGGCCAAGCACGGCCTGCGCTTCCTTTTTGCCGAAAACGGCAGGCAGGCCATCAAGGTGCTGGCCGCCAACCCCGGGGTGGACCTGATCCTGCTGGACTTGGTCATGCCGGAGATGGACGGCTTCGCCTTCCTGCAATGGCGCAAAAGCCAGGGCGAGGCCCAGGCCGTGCCGGTGATCGTCAACTCCTCCCTGGACGATTTCGGTTCCATCGCCCGGGCCCTGACCATGGACTCCTACGACTACTTCACCAAGCCGCTCAACGCCTTCGACCTGGAGGTGGTGCTGCCGCTCAAGATAAAGAACGCGGTCAACTCCCGCCGGCTCATGGCCGAGACCCGCCGCCAGAACGAGGTGATGCGCGGCGAACTGGTCATGGCCGCCCGCTACCAGCAGTTCCTGCTGCCCCGCCAGATATCGTTCAAGGGCGCGCGCGTGGCCCATCTTTTCCAGCCCTGCTCCGACGTGGGCGGCGATTATTTCGACTTCTTCGAGACCGCCTCCGGCCAGGTGGGCCTCTTGGTGGCCGACGTCTCGGGGCATGGCGTGGCCGCGGCCATGACCGCCTCCATCATCAAGGCCCTGCTGCCCGGCTACCTGGAGCGCATGGCCTCGCCGGCGGAGGCCTTCCGCGCCCTGAACAGCGACCTCTTGCGCCTGACCCAGGAGGACGCCTTCGTCACCGCCGTGGCCGTGCTTTACGACCCCCAGGCCCGGCAGATGAGATGGTCCCTGGCCGGACACCCCCCGCCCCTGTTCATCCCCGCCGGGCAGGAGCCCAGGCCCCTGGCCATGGATTCCGTCTTTCTGGGGGCCTTCGAAAATGACAGCCCCATGGTCTCGTTTGAGGAACAGAGCCTGTCCGTGGCCCCTGGGGACCGCCTGGTGCTCTATACCGATGGGTTGACCGAGGCCCCCGGGCGTAAGGGCGGGTTCTACGGCCTGGACCACCTGCGGGAGCTTTTGGCCAGCCACGGCCAGGAGCCCATCTCCCAGTTGCGGGAGTCCCTGTGGGAGGACCTCAACCGTTTCGTGCAGGGTGATTTCCCCGACGACGTGGCCTTCATCCTGGTGGAGTTCTGACATGAGCGACGTGTGTGGCAACCTGACTGGCTCCCCACCCCCTCGCCGGCGGATCCTGGTGGCCGACGACGACGACATGGTGCGGCAGGTGCTGGTGCGCTATTTGGCCAACCAGGGCATGGAGGTCAAGGCGGCCGGCGACGGCCAGGAGGCCTTGGACCTCTTCAACATCCACCCCTTCGAATTGGTCATCAGCGACCTGCGCATGCCCGTCCTGGACGGCCTGCAACTCCTGCACGCCATCAAGGGGCTCAACCCCCGGGTGCCCTTCATCTTCATCAGCGGCTATGGCGATATCCCCACGGTGGTGGAGGCCCTCAAGGCCGGGGCCGACAACTTCCTGGCCAAGCCGGTGGAACTCAACGAGCTGGCCAAGGTGGTGCGGCAGGCCCTGAACCTGGCCGCCACCCAGGCCCTGCCGCTATTGCAGCTGGCCCACATGCGTCAGGTCACCTATCTGGCGGTGCCCAGCCGCTCCGAATACATCCGCGACATCATTTCCCAGGTTGCCCACTCGGCGGTGTGCGTGGGCTACGCCGAATGCGACCTGGACAACAACCTAAAGCTGGCCCTGGTGGAGGCCCTGACCAACGCCATGGAACACGGCAACCACTGGGACGAGAACCTGCTGGTGCACCTGGAGGCGGACCTTACCAGCGATTGCCTGACCGTCACCATCCAGGACCAGGGGCCAGGCTTCGACGTGTGCTCCCTCTCCGACCCCACCTGCGGGGAACAGATCTTCAGCGAGCGGGGCCGGGGGGTGTTCTTGATGCAGGCCATCATGGACGAGGTGTGGTTCAACGCCCAAGGCAACGGCGTAACCATGGTCAAGCGCCGTCATGCCGCCGCTCCGGCCCCCGACCGCCTGGCTGGTTGAGGCCGTCTTGGCCCTGGTGTTTACCCCCCGCTACTGCGCCGCCTGCGGCGGTGAGTTGCTGGCGCCCCTGGAGGCGGGGCCGGGCGGCCCGCCCCTGGTCTGCGCCCGCTGCGGCCTGGGGGCCTACCTGGACCCCAAAGTGGCGGTGGCCACGGTGCTGTACATGCCCGACCAGCGGGTGGTGCTTTTGCGCCGGGCCCAGCGCGACCAGGCCTTTGGCCGCTGGATACTGCCCGGCGGGCACGTGGACCGGGGCGAGGAGCTTTCGGCCGCGGCCCTGCGCGAGGTGGCCGAGGAGACGGGCCTGGAGGCCTGCATCCAGGGACTCTTGGGGGTCTACTCCTACGTGGGCAATCCCCTGGTGCTGGTGGTGTACACGGCCCAGGCCCTGCGCGGCCAGCTCCGTCCCAGCCGCGAGGCCCTGGAGATCAGGGCCTTTCCCCACCACGACATTCCTTGGACCGAGTTGGGCTATCACTCCACCGGCCAAGCCCTGCGCCAGGCCCCGGGCCTGACCGCTCC
>JAKAGJ010000185.1 GCA_021815655.1 Deltaproteobacteria bacterium
GCCTGGGCCCTGGGCGAGGTGCGCGGCTGCCTGGTGACGGCCACCCTCACCACGGTCTCGGTGCTGGTGCCGGTCCTGTTCCTCACCGGCCTGGCCCAGCGCCTGTTCCAGGACTTTGCCTTCACCCTGGTGGCCTCGCTGCTCTATTCCCTGGCCACGGCCTTGTTGCTCCTGCCGGCGCTGTTGGTCTGGCGGGGGCGGCGGCGCCCCCGCCAGACCGCGCGTCCGCCGGCCGAGGCCCCCCGCTATCGCCGGGCCCTGGAGGCCAGCCTGCATCGGCCGGCCTTGCTGGCGGGCCTGGGGCTATTGGCCCTGGCTCTGGGCCTGGCCGGGCTGTGGCACCGGGGGGCGGCGCTGTTGCCCGAGGTGAGCGGCGGGCGGCTGCTCTGCCAGTTGCGCCTGCCCCCGGAGAGCGGCCTGCCCATCTTGACCCGGGCCGTGGACCGCGCCGAGGAGTATCTGCGCGCCCAGCCCGCGGTGGCCTCCATCGTCACTCGGGCCGGCGTGGACCCCCACGACTCCAGCGGCCAGGGCGGCGACCTGGGCCTGGACGCCGGGCGGCCCCACGAGGCCTTGCTTACCATCCAACTCAAGCCGGGCCAGGGCCTGGGGCGCCAAGCCGAGGGGCTGCGCCTGAATCTTCGCCAGGGGCTGTTGGCCCTGGGCGGCGCCGAGGTGGAGGTGCTGCCGGCGGGCAATCTCACCGAGCCGGGCCGCGAGGCCCTGGCCGCGCCCCAGCTTATGCGCCTGATGGGCGAAGACCTGCCAGAACTGACCGCCCTGGCCGCCAAGGTGCTGGAGCGCCTGCGGGGGGTGCCGGGGCTCACGGGGCTCATGGCCGACGGCGCCGCCCAGAGCGGGCAGTTGCAGGTGCGCGTGGACCGCGACGCCGCCGCCACCCAGGGCATCAACGTCAGCCAGGTGGCCCAGGAGCTGCGCCGGGCCGTGCAGGGCGAGGTGGCCGGCAAGCTCCTGGAGGGCGACCGCGAGACCGACATCTGCGTGCGCCTCTTGGCCGGCGACCGCCAGGACCCGGCCACCCTGGGGGAGCTGCCCTTGCGGAGCCAGACCGGCCATACCGTGCGCCTGCGCCAGGTTTCCAGCCTGGTGCCCGGCCAGGGTCCCCAGGAGATTCTGCGCCAGGAGCGCCGGCGCACGGTGCTGATCCGCGGCCAGGTCACGGGCCAGGCCTTCAGCCGGGGCCAGGACCAGGCCCTGGCCGCCGCCGCCCAGGTGGAGTTGCCCGCCGGCTACGAGCTGCGCCCCGGCAGCCAGAGCCTGGCCCTGGGCGAGTCCTTCAGCTCCCTGGGCGCGGCCCTGGGTTTGTCCCTGATGCTCATCTACGTCATCCTGGTGGTGCAGTTCGAGTCCCTGCGCTGGCCCCTGGTGATCCTCTTGGCCCTGCCGCCCTTGTGCCTGGGGCCGGCCCTGGCGCTGAACCTGGCGGGCCTGCCCCTTTCGGCCCTGGTGCTGCTGGGCTCGGTGGTGCTCATCGGCATGGCGGTCAACACCTCCATCCTGCTGGTGGACTACACCAACCAGCTGCGGCGCGCAGGCATGGAGCCAGCCCAGGCCCTGGCCCAGGCCGCCTTGGTGCGGCGCCGGCCCATCGTCATGACCACGCTGACCACCATCCTGGGCACCCTGCCCCTGGCCCTGGGCTGGGGCGCCGGGGCGGATTTGGCCCAGCCCCTGGCGCTGACCGTGGCCTCGGGGCTCTTGGTGTCCATCGCCGCCACCCTGCTTCTGGTGCCGGCCCTGTACCGCCTGTTCCTGGGCCGGGGCCGGGAGCAAAGCCAGGACCAAGCCCAGGACCTAACTCAGGACGAAGCCCGGTGAACCGCCTTACCGCCCTGGTGCTGGGCCGTCCCCTGGGGGGGCTGGCGGTGTGCCTGGGCCTGGCCGTGCTGGGGCTGGTGGCCGCCAGCGGCCTGAACCTCAACCTGCTGCCCTCCACCCGCTACCCGGCGCTCACCGTCAACACCAGCCTGCCCGACGCCGGCCCCCAGGAGGTGGAGACGCTCATCACCCGCCCCCTGGAGGACGACCTGCGGGCCGTGGTGGGTGTGCGCAAGATATATTCCCGCTCCCGCCAGGGGCGCTCCGAGGTGACCCTGGAGCTGAACCCCGACTCCGACGTCTCGGAGGCGGCCCAGGACCTGCGCGGCCGCCTGCGCCGGCTGAAACCCAATCTGCCCTTTGACACCCGGCCGCCGGTTATCAGCCAGTACAGCCCATCGGAGCAGCCGGCGGCGGTGCTGGGAGTGACCGGCTCCCTGGACCTGGCCCAGGCCGGGGACTGGGCGCGCACGGTGTTGGCCCCACGCCTCAGACGAGTGGAGGGCCTGGCCGAGGTGCAGATCAGCGGCGCCCCGGAGCCCGAGATCCAGGTGGAGTGCGACCCCCAGCGCCTCACGGCCCTGGGCCTGAGCGTGCGCCAGGTGGCCCTGGCCATCAAGCACGGCAGCCAGGATTTGCCCTCGGGGGTGCTGAACCAGGGGCCCTACCGAGTGCCGCTGAAGGTGGCCGGCCAGGTGAAAAACGCCGCCGAGGTGGCCGAACTGCCCATCGTCGAGCATCCCGGGGGCGGGCTCTTGACCGTGGGCCAGGTGGCCTGGGTGCGCGCCGGCCACCGTCCGGCCCAGGAGATCACCCGCCTGGGCGGTAAGCCGGTGGTGACCCTGGGGCTTTACCAGGCCGCCGGCGGCAACCTGGGGCGGCTGTGGAGCCAGGTGCGCCGGGTCTTGGACGAAACCCCCCCGCCCGGCCCGGGCTCCCGGGTGGAGGTGGTCTACAGCCAGGCCCAGCTCCTGGGCGAGGCCCTGGAGCGCCTGGCCTGGATGGCGCTGATCGCCGCCCTGGCCGCCGCGGGGGTGCTGTATTTCTTCCTGCGCGACATCCCCTCCACCCTGGCGGCGCTGGCGGCCTTGCCCTTTTCCCTGGCCGTGGCGCTGCTCCTGGTGCGCCTTTCGGGCCTGGAGCTGGACATCATCTCCTTGAGCGGTCTGGCCCTGGCCATGGGCATCCTGCTGGACAACGCCGTGGTGGTGATCGAGTCGGTGCACGCCCGCTGGCAGGCCGGCCAGGAGCGCATGGCCGGGCTGCTAGAGGGCGTGGCCGAGGTGGCCCGGCCCATCGCCTTCGCCACCCTCACCACGGTGATGGGCTTTTTGCCCCTGGTGCTGGTTTCCACGCGGGTGCGCCAGAGCTTTGGGGGTTTTTTCTGGGGCCTGAGCTTGAGCCTGATGACCTCCCTGCTGGCGGCCCTGGTGTTGGTGCCGCTCTTGTTGCTCTACACCGGCCAGGGCTGGCGCCGCCGCCGGCGACGCTTCGAGGCGCCGGCGGTCTATGAAAAAGCCCTGGACTGGAGCCTGGCCCACCCCGGCCGCCTGGCCTTGCTGGCCTTGTTGGTGCTTTTGGCGGCCGCGGCCTTTACTCCGGGACTGAATTTCCAGAAGGGCAGCGGCCTGGCCTCCCAGGGCTTCTCGGTGCTGGTGGTCATGCCGCCGGGCACGGCCAAGGAAGTCACCGACCCCCTGGTGCGCCAGGCCGAGGCCAAGGCCATGGGCGTGGCCGGGGTGCGGCGGGTGCACAGCCGGGTCTGGGGCAGCCAGGGGCGCATCACCGCCACCCTGGCCGGCGACAGCGCCGAGCAGGCGGCCCGCGCCCTGACCCAGGCCCGGGAACTGTTTAACGAGCAGGGGCCGGCGCAGTATCACGTGCTGCCCCTGCAAGAGGGCGGCCGGCACTCCACCCTGGCCCTCAACCTCTACGGCCCCAGCCTGGAGGGGCTGATGGCCCAATACCCCCAGGTGGCCCAGCGCCTCAAGGCCCTGCCCATGATCCGCGACGTGGTGGTGCGCATGGGCAGCCCGGCCCCCGAGCTGGAACTTAGGCTCAACTCCCGCCTGCTGGGGCTCTACGGACTCACCACCGACGACGTGGCCCAGGAGGTGCGCGCCCACCTCTCGGGGCCGGTGGCGGTGCGCATCCCCGGCCAGGACCGGGAGATCGAGGTGCGGGTCTGGGGGCAGGGCGGCCCGCGGAACCAGGCCAACCTGGGGGCGGTCTTCGTGCCGGCCTCCGAGGGGCGTCTGGTGCCCTTGTCGGAGCTGGCCGAGCCCCATCTCGAGGCTCAACCCAGCGAGCTGATGCGCGAGGACCTGCGGCGGGTGGTGCGCCTGACCCTGGTCCTGGACCAGGCCGACACCCTGGATGCCGCCCGCCGGGTGCAGGCGCTCCTGGCCTCGCCGCCGCCACCACCGGGCTATGCCTGGCTTCTGGGCGAGGAGGTGGAGCGCATCCAAACCACCCGCCAGGAGATGCTCACCGGCGCGGGGCTGGCCCTGGTGCTGGCCTACCTCATCATGGTGGCGGCCACCGAGTCCCTGACCGCGCCCCTGGTGGTGCTCTGCGCGGCCCCCCTGGCCGGGGCCGGGGTGGTGGCGGCCTTGCGCCTTTTGGATTTGCCGGTGGACATGCCGGTGTACCTGGGCACCATCATCCTGTGCGGCCTGGTGGTCAACGTGGGCATCGTGATGATCGACGCCATGGCCCGCCTGCGCGCTGGCGGGCTGCCTCCCGGCCAGGCCGCCCGCCAGGGGGCGCTCAGGCGCCTGCGGCCGGTGCTGATGACCACGCTGAGCACCACCGCCGCCAGCCTGCCGCTTTTGCTGGATCGGGGCACCGGCTCCTCCACCTGGGGACCCCTGGCCCTGACCCTGGCCGCCGGGCTGATCTCCTCGGCCCTGTTCGCCCTGGTGCTCACCCCCGCCCTGTATCCCCTGTCCGCCCGCCTGGAGCCCCAGGCTGATCCCCTGCCGGCCGGGGAGCCGGATGCTGATCCCCCGATCCGATTAAAGGTGTAGAAAAATTAATTTAAGCATGCTAACCTGAATCCCGATTAGGGTGTAAATGCCATGCGGAGTGGTCCCTCATGAAACGCCGAGTCCTGCCCCTGCTGATTTTGTTAAGTATTTTAGTGGGATTGCTCTCTGCTCCCGCCTGGGCCGACGACCCGGTCAAGAGCAGCGACTACTTCAACATCCACTACGGCTCCTGGCAGGGCGTGGCCGACGCCATGACTCCCTACCTCAATGCCGCCTACACCTCCTCCCGCGACGTGCTGGGCTACACCAACCCTGGCTACGGCAAGATCGACGTCTACTTCTACAGCGACCCCAAAAGCGCCACCGCCGGCTACACCTATCCCGGCGAGAACGCCATCCACATAAATCTGCTTTACGGCAACGCGACCAACGATTCCTACCTGCGCAGCTACGGCAGCACCATGGCCCACGAAACCGGCCACGTGCTCTTTTTTCACGAGACCAAGGAGCAAAACCGCTACGCCTGGGGCAGCACCGGCGCGGCGGCCTATACCTGGATAACCGAGTCGCTTTCCTATTACATCGGTGACGTGGTTTATCCCTACGGCTCCCAGTACAGCAAGAACCAACTGGGCTCCATGTTCAACACCTATAGCCGCAACGGCACCCTGCGCAACACCTGGCTCAACTCCGGCGGCAACTACATGCTCAA
>JAKAGJ010000186.1 GCA_021815655.1 Deltaproteobacteria bacterium
CTGGCGCGCCCGCCCACCACCACCACGCCGTCCACCTCCGAGGCCAGGCGCAACACCTCGTCCTGACGGCTGTGGGTGGCCTCGCAGATGGTGTCGTGCACCTCCACCGAACCGAAGCGCCGCTCCAGCTCCTCGATCACCCGGCTGAAGGTGGTCTGGCTCTGGGTGGTCTGGGCCACGGCCACCACCCGGGTCAGTTCCGGCAGGCCCGCCACCTCCGCCGGCCCGCTGACCACGAAGCCGCGCCCCTCGGCGTGGGCCTTGAGCCCCACCACCTCGGGGTGGTCGGCGTCGCCCACGATCACCACCGAGGCCCCGCGCCTGGCCGCCCGGCGGATGATGGCCTGCACCCTAATCACCCGGGGACAGGTGCCGTCCACCACCCGGCCGAAGCCGGCCTCCAGCAGGCGCTTCTTGTCCTGGGGGGGCACCCCGTGGGCCCGGATGATGGCCGTGCCGCCCTGGCGCGAGCCCGGCGGCGGGATGTGGTCCATCACCCGGATGCCCTTGCCCGCCAGCAGGTCCAGCACCTGGGGGTTGTGGATCAGGGGGCCGTAGGTCTGAATATCGCCGGGCTGGTCATGAGCCGTGGTCAGCGCCAGCTCCATGGCCCGGCGCACGCCCATGCAAAAGCCGGCGGTGCGAGCCAGGCGCACCCTCATGCCGCCTGCTCCAGGGCGTCGAAGAACTCCCCGGCCAGGCGCAGCAACAGGTCCAGATCCCTGACCGGCCCGGCCAGGCGCCGGAACTCCGTGGCCCCGGGCAGGCCCTTGGCGTACCACATCATGAACTGACGCATGAAGTGCACCGCCCCGCCCTCGCCGCTCAAGCGCCGGGCCAGCTCGGCGTGTTCCCACAGGGCGGCGCGGCGCTGGCGCAGGCTCACGGAGCGGGCGGGGCGCCCGGCCAGGAGGTCCCGGGCGCGGCTGAAAATCCAGGGGTCGCCCATGGCCGCGCGGCCGATCATCACCGCGTCGCAGCCGGTCTCGGCGAGCATGGCCAGGGCGTCACGGGCCGAGCGCACGTCGCCGTTGCCGATCACCGGCAAGGGGCACCAGGACTTGAGCCGGGCGATGGCGCTCCAGTCGGCGCGGCCGCCAAAGCCCTGCGCCACCGTGCGCGCGTGCAGGCACACGGCGCTGGCCCCGGCGGCGATGAGCCCGGGCAGCACCTCATCCAGGGTCTCGCGCTGATAGCCCAGGCGCACCTTCACCGTCACCGGCTGGGGGCAGTTTTCCACCACGGCGCGCAGAATTTCGGCGGCCCGGGCCGGCTCGTCAAGCAGCGCCGAGCCGGCGCCCTGGCGGCGCACCTTCCTGGCCGGGCAGCCCATGTTCACGTCCACCAGGTCCACGGGCATGGCCGCCACCTGACGGGCGGCCTTGGCCATGGCCTCGGGTTCCTGGCCAAAGAGCTGCAAGGCCACGGGGCGTTCCTCGGGCAGGACCCGGGCCATGGCCACCGTCTGGGGCTGGCGGCGCAGGAGCCCCTGGGCCGAGACCATCTCGGTGTAGACCAGGCCCGCCCCGGCGCGGGCGGACAAAAGCCTGAAGGGCGGGGATGAGACCCCGGCCATGGGTGCGGCCACGAAGGGCGATTTGATGGTGATGCCTGCCAGTTGCATGGCGGCAAGTCTACCCCAGCCCCCCGTGGCTGTAAACTGGACCCAATAGGCAGGCACTTGACAACCCCACGCGCCTGACCCATGCTACTCCTAGCTTGTTACGCCCCGAACACGCCCTGGGAGTATGGTTTGAGCGGCCTTCGACCCCGAGATCAGGCGGTTTTCGGGCCCGTGCCCAGCCGTCGCCTGGGATTGAGCCTGGGCGTGGACCTCTTGTGGCCCAAGACCTGCACCTTGGACTGCCTGTACTGCGAGCTGGGTCCCACCACCGTTCTTACCGCCCGGCGCGGCCGTTTCCGCGACGCCCAGGCGGTGCTGGCCGAGGTGCGGGCGCGCCTGGCCGAGTTGGCCGCGCCCCCGGACTTCATCACCCTGGCCGGCTCCGGCGAGCCCACCCTGCACCTGGACCTGGGCCTGGTGCTCGCGGGCTTGCGCGAGTTGAGCCCCGCCCGCCTGGCGGTGCTGACCAACGCCACCCTGGTGAGCGACGCCCAGGTGCGCGCGGAGCTGTGCTTGGCCGACGTGCTGGTGCCCAGCCTGGACGCCGTGAGCCCCCGGGTCTTCCGGCGCCTCAACCGGCCGGCCCCGGGCCTGGACCCCGCCGCCATGATCGAGGGCCTGGTGGCCTTGCGGCGCCAGTTCAGCGGCCAGATGTGGCTGGAGATTCTCCTGGTGGCCGGGCTCAACGACAGCGACGAGGAACTGGCGGCCCTCAAGGCGGCGGCGCGTACAATCGCCCCTGACAAGGTGCAGATCAACACCGTGGTGCGCCCGCCGGCCGTGGCCGGCATAAGGCCCCTGGAGCATGGCCGGTTGCAGGAAATCGCCGCCAGCTTCCCCCTGCCCGCCGAGGTGATCGCCCCGCCCCGGGGCCAGGCCCAGGGCGACCGCGGCGTCCTGGCCGCGCAGGTGGTGGAGATGACGCGGCGGCGGCCTTGCACATGCGAGGACATCGAGGCCATGAGCGGCCTGGGGCCCCAAGAGACCCGGCGCCTGCTGCGGGAGCTTCTGGCCCAGGGGCGCCTGCGGGAGGAGCCCTTCGACAGGCAGGTATTCTACCGGGGCGTCGAGGCGACCGCGCCAGGCGCCCCAGACCCATCAACCCCCAACGGCGGTTGCAAATGATCGACAGACTCCCGAAAGACAGCGGCGCGGCCCCTGCCCGGGGCCTGTACCTGGGCCTGGACGTGGGCTCGGTTAGCGTTGACAGCGTGGTGCTGGACGCCACGGGCAAACTCCTGCGGGCCGACTACACCCGCAGCAAGGGGCGACCCCTGGTCACGGTGGCCAAGGTGCTGCGCCAGATATTTGAGGAGTATCCCCAGGAGGACTTCGCGACCCTGGCGCTGACCGGCGCCGGGGCCGCGGCCCTGGCCCAGGTGCTGGGCGGCGTGGTGGTCAACGAGATCATTGCGCTGGCCCGAGGCGTGGGCAGCCGCCATCCCGAGACCCGCTCCATCATCGACATGGGCGGCGAGGATGCCAAGCTGATCCTGGTCAGCCCCGACGGACACGGCGGACTCAAGATCGACGACTTCGCCATGAACACCATGTGCGCCGCCGGCACCGGCTCCTTCCTGGACCAGCAGTCCCACCGCCTGCAACTGACCATCGAGCAGTTCAGCGAGGTGGCGCTCAAGAGCAAGAACCCGCCGCGCCTGGCCGGGCGCTGCTCGGTCTTCGCCAAGAGCGACATGATCCATTTGCAGCAGGAGGCCACCCCGGACTACGACATCGTGGCCGGCCTGTGCTTCGCCATGGCCCGCAACCTGAAATCCAACATCGCCAAGGGCAAGACCGTGATCCCGCCGGTGTGCTTCACCGGCGGCGTGGCGGCCAACCAGGGGGTGCGGCGGGCCTTGGTCGAAATCATGAAGCTTAAGCCCAAGGAGCTGATCGTGCCCGAGCACTTCGGCTGCATGGGCGCCCTGGGCGCGGCCCTGTTCGCCCGCGGCCAGGGTCTCAAGTCGCCCATCGCCGGCCTGGACGCCCTGGAGCGCCAGGCCGCCGCCAGCGGCCAGGGCAGCAAGCGCCTGGGGCGCCTGGTCTGGGGCAGCCATCACCGCCAGGACCTAAAAGACATCAGCGTGCCGGAGGCGGGCCCCCTCAAGGGCTACCTGGGCGTGGACGTGGGCAGCATCTCCACCAACGTGGTGGTGATCGACGAGCAGTTCAAGGTGCTCTCCCGCCAGTACCTAGCCACCGCCGGCCGCCCCCTGGACGCGGTGAAGGAGGGCCTCAGGCTGGTGGGCCAGGAGATAGGCGAGCGCGTGGAGATACTGGGCGCCGGCACCACCGGCAGCGGCCGCTATCTCACCGCCGACTTCATCGGCGCCGACATCGTGCGCAACGAGATCACGGCCCAGGCATGCGCCGCGGCGGCCATCGACCCCGAGGTGGACACCATCTTCGAGATCGGCGGCCAGGACTCCAAGTTCATCTCGCTGAAAAACGGCGCCATCGTTGACTTCATGATGAACAAGGTCTGCGCCGCCGGCACCGGCTCCTTCCTGGAGGAGCAGGCCGAGAAGCTCTCCATCCAGATCAAGGGCGAGTTCGGGGACCGGGCGCTCAAGGCCCAGAGCCCGGTGCGTCTGGGCGAGCGCTGCACGGTCTTCATGGAGTCCGACCTGGTGAGCCACCAGGCCGCCGGCGAGGAGATCGACGATCTGGTGGCGGGCCTGTCCTACTCCATCGTCTACAACTACCTCAACAAGGTGGTGGAAGACCGGCCGGTGGGCGAGAAAATCTTCTACCAGGGGGCCACCGCCGCCAACCGGGGCATCGTGGCCGCCTTCGAGGCGGTGCTGGGGCGGGCCATCACCGTGCCGCCCCATCACGACGTCACCGGCGCCATCGGCGCGGCCATCCTGGCCGCCCGCGAGCGCACCTGGCAAAAGAGCGGCTTCAAGGGCTTCGCGCTGTCCCAGACCGGCTACCATATACGCACCTTCGAGTGCAAGGGCTGCCCCAACTCCTGCGCCATCCGCCAGGTCAAGGTGGAGGGCGAGAAGACGCCCCTGTTCTACGGCAGCCGCTGCGAGAAATACGACGTGGACAAAAAGGCCCTGGCCAAGGGCCGGGGCCTGCCCGATCTGTTCGCCGAGCGCGAGCAGATGCTTCTCAACTACCTGCGCCCCGTGCCGCCGGAGCGCCGGCGGGGGGTCATCGGCATTCCGCGCACCATGTTCTTCCGCGAGATGCTGCCCTTCTTCAGCGCCTTCTGCCAGCGCCTGGGCTTTGAGGTCGTCGTCAGCGGCCCCACCACCAAGCGGCTTATCCACCGCGGAGTGGAGGCGGTGGTCAACGAGCCCTGCTTCCCCATCAAGGTGGCCCACGGCCACCTGGCCGAGCTGATGGAGCGGGGGGTGCAACGCATCCTGCTGCCGGCCCTGGTCAACCTCTCGGCCCCCGGCCACGAGCTGGGCTATGGCCAGGTCTGCCCCTACTCCCAGACCCTGTGCTACACCGCCCCGGCGGCCCTGGACCTGGCCGCCGCCGGCGTGGAGCTGGTCAGCCCGCCCATCCACATGGGCTACGGCGGGCGCATCATGCGCCAGGACCTGCGCCTGTTGTGCGAGATGCTGGGCGGACGCGGCTGGGACCTGCAACCGGCCATCGAGGCGGGGCACAAGGCCCAGGCCGATTTCCAGCGCCGTTGCCTCAAACGCGGCCGGGAGGTGCTGGCGGCCATGGGCGAGGACGACCTGGCCATGGTGGTCGTCAGCCGGCCCTACAACGGCGCCGACCCGGGCATCAACCTGGGCCTGCCCCAGAAGATGGGTCAGCTGGGGGTGTATGCCCTGCCCATGGATTTCCTGGACCTGGACAGCCAGATCAAGAGGCCGGAGCTGGCCGAGATGTATTGGCGCTACGGCCAGAAGATTCTGGCGGCGGCGGCCCTGGTGCGC
>JAKAGJ010000187.1 GCA_021815655.1 Deltaproteobacteria bacterium
TTCCCGGTATTTTAGGAGCAATTCATTGATTTCCTCGTCGGTTGGCTCCGGGGCCGCGGCCAGTTGGGCCACTTGCAGCCGGGGGCTGAGCCAGTGCCGGGCTGAGCGGCTGGCCAGCAGGCTCAACAGGCTCTCGGGGTGCGCCCCGCGGGCCGGGGCCATCAACATGGCCCGGGCCGGGGCCTGCAAGGCCATGGCCTTCAACAGCTCTTGGTAGCTGAAGCCGGCGATGTGCAGGGTGTAGAGGTCATACTTGCTGGGGTCGGCCTCGTCGTAACAACGAAAAACGAACTCGGAGCAGATCATGTGCTTTTCTTGCCCCGCCAGGATGCGGTCCAGGATGGCCGCCGATTTGTCCAGCAGGGAGCGCACCAAGCTGTAGAACACCGAGCTGGCCGTGACCTTGCGGGTCAGGGACAGGAACAGCAAGAGGATTATCTCGCTGAATCCGTACTTGGTGTGGCTGCCCAGATAGGCCTGGGCCACGCCCAGGACCGGCTGCATGGTGGGCGCCGGTTTCTTCAGGCGGCGGACCCACATCTTGTTGCCGGCGGTGCTTTCGGCCAGCGAGCGCGCGGTCAAACCGCTTCCCAAGGCCTCGTTGACCTTGCCGTCTCCCACGTACAAGCCGGCGTGGTTGACCGGCGTCCCGTCGAAAAAACGAATCGCCCAGCCGATAATGGTATCCCCCCTGAACAGGAGAACATCGCCGGGCAGCAATTTGTCTGCTGACAGAGTCATCTTCGCCCCCCCCTTGGAAGCCAGGCCGCCAGCTTCCCGCCAAATGTTTTAGCGCAAACACCAGCCCCAGCCCTCGGCGGCCCGCAAGGCCGGCTGACGCCCAAGGGCGGCTGGGCCTCCCTTAGCAGCTAAGCGAGGTAATTATCGTGGAAATGCAGGATGATATATTAATAGTCTAGTTTTGCTTGCCATAAAAAGTCAATGCCGATTGCGGGCCATGCCTGGGTGGGGGGCGTCTAGGCCTGGCGTGAAATCAAGCCCTTAAAATATTCCGGCTTCAGTGGTGGCACACCTCGGGGTTTACCTCGCCCCGCCGGGTTGTTATATTGTCGGCCATGATCGTGGACGCGCACACTCATATCTTCCCGCCCCAGGTCTTGGCCGACCGCCACGCCTTTTTGGAGGGCGAGCCGGCCTTCGCCGCCATCTACGCCAACCCCAAGGCGCCCATGCTGGACGGGCCGGGGCTGATAAAGGCCATGGACCAGGGCGGCGTGGACATCTCCTGGGCCGTGGGCTTTCCCTGGGTGCAAGAGAAGCACGCCCGCCTGCACAACGACTACCTGTGTGAGGCCGTGGCCAGCAGCAACGGACGCCTGCGCGGCCTGGGCTGCGTGCACCCGCCCGCCGGCTGGGCCTTGGCCGAGGCCCGGCGCTGCCTGGAGATGAATCTCTCCGGCCTGGGCGAGCTGGCCTTCTACGACTCCGACCTGGACCTGGCCTCCCTGGCCCCCCTGTGCCAGCTCTGCGCCGAGGCCGACCGGCCGCTTTTGTTGCACACCAACGAGCCGGTGGGGCACCGCTACCCGGGCAAGTCGCCCATGAGCCTGACCACGCTCTATCAGTTGATCCGTGACCACGGGCGCACCAAGCTGGTGCTGGCCCACATGGGCGGGGGCATCTTCCTCTATTCGCTGCTCAAGCGCGAGGTGCACGACAGCCTGCAAAACGTCTGGCTGGACACGGCGGCCGGCCCCTTCCTCTACGGTCCCCGGGCCTACGCCCTGGCCGTGGAGTTCCTGGGACCCCACAAGCTCCTGCTGGGCAGCGACCACCCCCTGCTGCCGGTGAGCCGCTATCAGCAGGAACTGGAACAGGCCGACCTGGCGCCGGAGGAACTGGAGCAGGTCCTGGGCCTGGCGGCCCTGGAGCTGATACCGTAACCATAATCCCGGCGTTATCTTTCCGCATGCAAGGTGAGCCATGAACCCCGACTTTTGGCCGCTCATCAGCGCGGCCTCCAGCCTGCTGGGCTTGATCCTCCTGGTGGTGGCCCTGATCCTGCTGGCCCGCACTCCCCGCCAGGGCGCCCTGGAGGCCACCCTGCGCGAGGAGACGGCGCGCAATCGCGAGGAGGCCACCAACCAGGCCGTGAGCCTGCGCCAGGAGGTGGCCACCAGCCTCTTGAGCCTGCGCCAGGACTTGGTGCAGGTGATGGAGCGGGCCAGCGGCGCCCAGGAAACCCAGCTCAACAAGTTCGCCAACTCCCTGGAGGTCTTCCGCAAGATCATGGAAGGGCAGTTGGACAAGTTCCGGGCCGAGGAGGCCGAGAACGCCCGCCAGGCCCGGCAGGAGCTAAACGAGGGGCTGGCCCGCCTGGGCGAGGTGCAGGCCGCCACCCTGACCCAGTTGGCCAGCGCCCAGCAGGAGCGCCTCACGGCCCTGGCCGAGCGCCTGGACGCCCTGACCAAGAACCAGGAGACCCGCCTGGAGGCCCAGCGCCAGGCCCTGGAGGGCGGGTTGGCCGCCGGCCGCGCCGAGATGGCCCAGACCCTCAAGGCGCTGTCCGAGGCCCAGGGCCAAAGCCTGGCCCAGGTCAAGGCCGAGCTGGCGGCCATCGCCAGCACCGTGCAGGCCAGCCTGGAAAAGCTGACCGCCGAGAATGCCGCCAAGCTGGAGCAGATGCGCCAGACCGTGGACGAGAAGCTCCAGGGAACCCTGGACAAGCGCCTGGGCGAGTCCTTCGGCCTGGTGAGCCGCCAGTTGGAGATGGTGCACAAGAGCGTGGGCGAGATGCAGGGCCTGGCCAGCGGCGTGGGCGACCTGAAGCGCATGCTCAGCAACGTCAAGACCCGGGGCACCTGGGGCGAGGTGCAGTTGGGCAGCCTCCTGGACGAGGTCTTCATCGCCGAGCAGGTGGCCAAGAACGTGGAGATACGCCCGGGCAGCGGCCAGCGCGTGGAGTTCGCCATCCGCCTGCCCGGCCCCACCGGGGACAATGATCTGCTGCTACCCATCGACGCCAAGTTCCCCCAGGAGGACTACGAGCGCCTGCTGGACGCGGCCGAGCGGGCCGACGCCCTGGCCGAGGAAGCGGCCATCAAGGCCCTGGAGGCCCGGGTGCGGGGCTTTGCCAAGGACATCTGCGACAAGTACGTCTGCCCGCCCCACAGCACCGATTTCGCCATCATGTACCTGCCCACCGAGGGGCTCTACGCCGAGGTGCTCAGGCGCCCCGGTCTGGCCGAGGCCCTGTGGCGGGATTATCGCGTGCAGGCCGCCGGCCCCACCACCCTGGCCTCCATCCTGAACAGCCTGAAACTGGGCTTCCGCACCCTGGCCATCCAGAAGCGCTCCGGCGAGGTCTGGCAGGTCCTGGGGGCGGTCAAGACCGAGTTTGCCCGCTACGGCGAGGTGCTGGACAAGGTGCGCAAGAAGCTCCAGGAGGCCGAGGGGCACATCGACAAGGTGGCGGTGCGCAAAAGGGTCATAGATCGCAGGCTCAAGGAGGTGCAAACCCTGCCCGAGGCCCAGGCCGCCGGGTTGTTGGGCATGGAGGGCTCCGCGCCCCTGGAGGCGGAGGCCCCGGAAGATGAGGGCTAGGAGGGCTGGTTCGGGCCAGGCGCCAGAAAAGGCCCAATGCTGAACTGGCCAAGCAGACTGGCGGTTATCGCGGCGGCCTTATTGCTGCTGGGGCTCACCGTCCCCTTCCTGGCTAAAAACGCCCTGGACCGCGAGGTATCCCGCGATGAGCATCAGTTCATCTCGCCGGGAGCGCTGCTGGTCAGGCAGCACCTGCTGCCCTACAAGGATTATCCCTACTTTCAAGCCCCTTATCAGGTGGCCTTGCAGGCCCTGGTCTATGATTTCAGCGACAAGCTGCTGGAGTCCGCCCGCCTGCTGACCATGGTCTTTGGCCTGGGCTGCCTGGGCCTGATTTTCGCGGCGGCCCTGCGCTACCTGTCGGGGTTGCCTTTCTTGATTAGGCTGGCCACCGCCACGGCCTTGCCGCTTTTCATGGCCTCCAACACTCTGTTCCTCTACACCAGCGGCCGCAGTTGGAACCACGACCTTTCGGTGTTCCTGGCCCTGTCGGCCTTTCTGGTGCATGGCCGGGCCCTGGCCAGACCCCGGCCAGGCCCTGGCCTGATGGCCAGCGGGCTGCTCCTGGGGTTGGCGGCCGGGGTGCGCCTTTCCTGGGTCCCGGCGGTCCTCCCCTTTCTGCTGGCGATCTATTGGCTGGGCACGCCGCCGGGTCAGGCCCGCTCCTGGCGCCAAGGCCTGCCCTTCCTGGGGGGGATGGCGCTGGCGGCTCTGCCCTGGCTGGCGCTGTTTTTATGCGCGCCCGCCGACACCTTCTTCGGCGCCGTGGTCTATCCCGGCAAGCTCACCACAGACTACTGGGCCAGCCACAACTACGCCAAGGCCATGGACTGGGACAGCAAGCTGGCCTTTTTTTATCAGCATGTCTTCCTGGGGGCCGGCGACTACCACCGCTTCGGCACCTATCAGCAGAACATGGTGATCTTCCTGGCCACCGCCGGGCTGGCCCTACCCATCAACCTGCTGGCCCTAAGGCGGGGCATCCCCCAGCGTCGGGAAACCATCTTCCTGCTGCTGCTCCTGCCCGTGGTATGGCTGGGCTCGGCGCTGCCGACCCCCAACATGTACCAGTACTATTACCAATTGATTCCCTTCTGCTTCCTGGCCCTGGCCCTGGCCGTGGCCAACCTGAGCCACCTCCTGACCCGGCCCTGGCCCCGGCGGGCCTGGCTGACGGCGGTGGCTCTGGTGGCCGCATATTGCCTTGTATTCGGCGCCAGTTCCTGCTATTCCGTCAAATGGTCGGACCTGGCCGGCCGGGGGGCCTGGTCGGCGGCGCGGACTCACGTCCTGGGACAGGAGATGGCCCGACAAGTGGGACAGGGCAAGGTGCTCACCCTGGCCCCCACCTTTCCCCTGGAGGGCGGGCTGGATATCTATCCCGAGCTGGCCTCCGGACCCTTCGCCTTCCGGGTGGCCCACCTGCTCACCCCAGAGGAACGCCGCGCCCGGCGCATGCTGGCGCCGGCGGACTTGGAGGCCTTCCTGGCCGGCCAGCCGCCAGCGGCCATCCTCACCGGCGTCGACCCCGACCTGGAGCCGTCCTTGCTGACCTATGCCCAGGCCCACGGCTACCGGCCCCGCCCCTTGAATCACCCCCAGATGGTGTTGTGGCTGCCAAATCCCCAAACCCAACCCTCCCCGCGGGACAGACCATGATGCTTTCGGTCATCATCCCGGCCTACAACGAGGAGGCCTACATCGCCACCATCATCGCGCGGGTGCGCGCCGTGGACCTGCCCAAGCAGATCATCGTGGTGGACGACGGCTCCTCCGACGCCACGGCGGCCATCGTGCAGGGGCTGGCCGGCGAGGACCTCACCCTTATCCGCCACGACCGCAACCAGGGCAAGGGCGCGGCCCTCCGCACCGGGCTGGCCCGGGCCACGGGCCAGGTGGTCATCATCCAGGACGCCGACCTGGAGTACGACCCCCAGGACTATCACGCCGTGGTGGGACCCATCATGC
>JAKAGJ010000188.1 GCA_021815655.1 Deltaproteobacteria bacterium
GCCCGGCTCCCCGGCCGCTGGCGCACCCGGCCGGGCCGTCCTGGCCCGGGTGGCGCTGGGCCGGCCCTGGCCAGCCCATCACTTAATCATGACCTCGCGCAAGAGGTCCAGGTTGTCCAGGGCCTTGCCCGAGCCCAGCACCACGGTGGACAGCGGGTCCTCGGTGATGGTGATGGGTAGCCCCGTCTGCTCGGAGAGCAGGATGTTGAGGCCCTTGAGCAGGGCGCCGCCGCCGGTGAGCACGATGCCCCGGTCCACGATGTCGGCGGCCAGCTCCGGCGGGGTCTGCTCCAGCGCGATCTTGACCGTCTCCACGATGGTGTCGATCTGCTCGCTGATGGACTGGCGCACCTCGTCGGAGTCGATGACCAGGGTCTTGGGGATGCCCGTGACCAGGTCGCGCCCCTTGACCTCCAGGGTTTCCAGGTTCTCGCCGGGGCAGGCGTTGCCGATGGTGGTCTTTATCATCTCGGCGGTGCGCTCGCCGATCAGCAGGTTGTGCTGGCGCTTGATGTGCTGCAGGATGGACTCGTCCATCTTGTCGCCGCCCACGCGCACGCTTTTGCTGTAGACGATGCCGGCCAGGCTGATGACCGCCACCTCGGTGGTGCCGCCGCCGATGTCCACCACCATGTTGCTGGTGGGCTCGGTGATGGGCAGCCCCGCGCCGATGGCCGCGGCCATGGGCTCTTCTATAAGGTAGACCTCGCGGGCGCCGGCGCTCTCGGCGCTCTCGCGCACGGCCCGCTTCTCCACCTGGGTGATGCCGCTGGGCACGCTGATGATGATGCGGGGGCGGATGAGATTGCGGCGGTGGTGCACCTTGCGGATGAAGTGCCGGAGCATGGCCTCGGTAACCTCGAAGTCGGCGATGACGCCGTCCTTCATGGGGCGGATGGCCACGATGTTGCCCGGGGTGCGCCCCAGCATCATCTTGGCCTCCTTGCCCACCGCCAGCACCCGGTTGCCGTAGCGGGCGTCCTTGCGCACCGCCACCACGCTGGGTTCGCTCAAGACGATGCCCTTGCCCTTGACGTAGACCAGGGTGTTGGCCGTGCCCAGATCGATGGCCATGTCATTGCTGAACAGGCCGAGAATAGGGTCCAGCAGCATGCCGGCTCCTTAGGTCAGGCCAGCCCACGTAGCACGCCCCTAGGCGAAATGGCCCACGGCCAGCCCAACAACCGATCAGCTTGGGCCGGGATGGGCGATGGGTTTCGCTTATGAGGCGCGCGCCAGGACTAGCGGTAGTTAACTATGTTGATCGGCTATATTTCCCGTGGCACAGCGTACCAGAGCCGAGGCGGGGCGGCAAGGGCTTCTTCGCCAAGCCCCGGAAAACCCTGGGTTAGGCGCGGATGTCACAACTGCGGTTGCCCTCTGGCCCAAGGGGAAGGCATCCGGCCATGGCCTGGGTCTGGCCTCTGCCCCACCGGCTGGCCTTGAGCCGGGCCACTTGGCCACCAACCTTGCCGCGCCATCCGCCCAACTGCCAGTCAGGTTTGACAGAATCAGGGGGCTGTGGTTAAATTCCATCCTTGCAATGCCACCCGCTGCTGGCGTAGAGGCTAACCACGCCGACACCAGGGTGTGCGCCATGGGGGACGGCCGGACCGCCTGGGGGATAACCATGCGGTATCGTTCAACGTTTTTATAGTCCCCCCACAAGGGCCATAATCGTGCAGAGGTGAGAAATGTCCAAGCGTACCTTCCAGCCCAGCAACATCAAGCGCAACCGCACCCACGGTTTCCTGGTGCGCAGCCGCTCCGTCGGCGGCCGCGCCGTGCTGGCCCGCCGCCGGGCCAGGGGACGCAAGCGGCTGGCCGTGTGACCGACCGCTTCAGGGATGCCAGCGGGGGACCAGCGCTACAGCAAAGCACGGCGTCTGCGCAAGAGGCCGCAGTTTCTGGCCCTGAGCCGGGCGCGCCGGGTGGCCACCCAGCACTTCCTGTTCCTATGGCAGCCCAATGGGCTGACGCTCTCGCGTCTGGGGATCACCGTAACCCGCAAGATCGCCTCCGCCGTGGGGCGCAACCGGGTCAAGCGCCTCCTGCGGGAGGCCTTCCGCCGGTCGGGGGAAGCCCTGCCCGCCGGGCTGGACCTTGTGGTTGTGGTGCGCCGGGGTGCGCCGGGTCTGAGCCAGGCCCAGGTGAACCAGCAGTGGCTCCAGGCCCTGGCCCGTCTGCCCCGCCCTCCCGCTTGAGCCTGCCGGTGCGGGGCGCCCGCCTGCTGGTGCGCTTTTACCAGTTGGCCTTGGGTCCCTACCTGGGCGGGCAATGCCGCTTTCATCCCACTTGTTCCCAATATGCCCTGGACGCCCTGGCCACCTACGGCCTGTGGCGCGGCCTGGGCAAGGCTCTATGGCGGGTGGCCAAGTGCCACCCCTGGCACCCGGGGGGTTACGATCCGGCCTGAGCCCTAATCTCTGCCGCGAGGATGTTGAAGCATGGACAACAAGAACCTGATCCTGGCCGTGGTGCTCTGCGTGGCCATTTTGTGGGGCTACACCACCTTCATCGCCCCGCCACCGGAAAAATCCCCCGCCCAGGTGGCCTCGCAGAAAGCGGCCGCGCCCGCCGCCAAGCCCGCCACCTCCGTCTCCAGCCCCCAGGCTGGCCAGGCCCCGCCCGTTTCGGGCGCCGCGCCCTCCCCGGTGGTGGCCCAGGCCCCGGACGTGGTGGTCAACACCCCCCTGTACCGGGCCGTCTTCAGCCAGCGCGGAGGCGCCCTGCGCCGGGTCATCCTCAAGAAATTCACCCAGGAGCCCCAGGGCCAGGGCGGCGAATACGTGCTGCTGGACCTTAGCGGCAGCGATCCCTACTCCCTGGGCCTGAGCCTGCCGGGGCTGGACCCGGCCCTGGACCGGCGCCTCTACGAGCCCGACGTCAAGGAGGTCAGCCTGGCCCCGGGGCAGGCCCCCAAGACCCTGGTGTTCAAGACCCAGAGCGCCGGGGTGGCCGTGGTCAAGACCTACACCTTCAAGCCCGATACCTACGCCTTCGAGCTGAAGATCAGCCTGACCAACTTGAGCGGCCAGGCCCTGGAGTTGAACCCGGAGCTGGTGCTGGCCGAACACGCCGACAAGGCCAAGGTCAACACCTATGCCTTTACCGGCATGCTGGCCTACCGCGACCACCGCCTGGTGGAGGAAGCCCACACCGACCTTGAAAAAAGGAAGGTGGAGAGCGGCTCCATCGAATGGATGGCCATGAGCATCCCCTATTTCCTGGGTGCCGTGGCCCCCCTGGGCGATGATACCGCCACCTTGAAACGCTCGGTGCGCGGCTTCGCCGAGCAAAACCTCATCACCGCCACCCTGGTGGAGCCGACGGCCCAACTGGCCCCGGGGCAGACGGTATCCCAAAGCTACCTGGTCTACTACGGTCCCCGCGACCTATCCCTGCTGGAATCCCTGGGACACGACCTGGAGCGGGCCGTGGACTTCGGCTGGTTCGACATCATGGCCAAGCCCATGCTGGCGGCCCTGAAACTGCTGGAGGGCCACGTAGGCAACTACGGCATCGCCATCATCATCATCACCTTCATTATCAAGGCCGTCTTCTGGCCCCTGTCCCAGAAGAGCTACAAGTCCATGAAGAAGATGCAGGACTTGAAGCCGCACATCGACAAGCTGCGCGAGAGGTACAAGGACGACAAGATGAAGCTGCAGCAGGAGACCATGCAGCTCTACAAGACCTACAAGGTAAACCCCATGGGCGGCTGTCTGCCCATGGTGCTGCAAATCCCCGTCTTCATAGCCTTCTACAAGGTGCTGGGCTCCTCCATCGAACTGCGGCAGGCGCCTTTCTTCCTGTGGATCAACGACCTGGCCGCGCCCGACCGCCTGCCCATCGGCTTTGACATCCCCTACGTGGGCCACGGCCTGCCGGTGCTGACCCTGCTCATGGGCGCCAGCATGTTCCTCCAGCAAAAGATGACCCCCACCACCGGCGACCCCACCCAGGCCAAGATGATGCTCCTGATGCCGGTGGTCTTCACCTTCATGTTCATCAACTTCCCCTCGGGGTTGGTGCTGTACTGGTTCATCAACAACCTCCTGAGCATCGGGCAGCAGTACTGGACCAACAAGCAGCGGGCCAAATAACCAACCATGACCGATTTCGTAGAATTCACCGGCAAATCCACCGAGGAGGCCCTGCGCAAGGCCGAGGCTCATTTCAGCCTGCCCATGGGGCGCCTGGAGGTGGAGGTTTTGAGCGCCGGCTCCTCGGGCCTTTTCGGGCTCCTGGGGGCCAAAAAGGCCAAGGTGCGGGTGCGCCCCCTGGCCGGAGCGGGCATGGAGCAGGAGATGGCCGAGCTGGCGGCGGTGGTCAGCGATAGCCGCCGCCCCCGGCTCGCGCGCCCAACCCCTGCCGTCCCGCCGCCGGCGGCGCCCACACCCGCCTCGGAGGATGACGACCGGACCATCCAGGTGCCGCCCGCGGAGATGCCAGCGGTCCCGCCGGCCAGTCAGGCCGAGACGGTCAAGACGCCAAGCCCGGCGAGCCCCCAGCGCCTGGCCTCGCCGGCGGACGATGGCCAGGAGACCGTCATCTGGGCCGCCAAGCCCGCCCCGGCCGCCGCCGTCCAGTCGCCGGCGGTGGAGGATGAGGCTGACCTGGGAGGAACTGAATCCCTGGCCGGCGACCTGGAGGACGAGGCCGAGGGCGCGGGCGATCAGCGCTTGGAGCAGGACCCGCAGGTGCTGGCCCACGCCCAGGAGGTGTTGACCCGCCTGGTCACCCCCCTGGACGCCACGGCCACGGTCATCGCCCAGAGCGGCCCCCAGGGCATCGAGCTGGCGGTGCAGGGCCAGGAGGCCGGGGTGCTCATTGGCCGCCGGGGACAGAACCTGGAGGCCCTGCAATATCTCGTCACACGTATAGTTAGCCACCGTTGCGGGCGCCCCGTGCGCATCGTGGTGGATGCCGGCGATTATCGCCGCCGTCGCCGCGAGGCCTTGGAAGACCTGGCCCAGCGCATGGCGGCCAAGGCCCGCCAGAGCGGACGCGCCGTGGCCGTGGGGCCGCTGTCGGCCCAGGAGCGGCGGGTGGTGCATTTGGCCCTCAAGGGCGAGCCCGGCCTGACCACCAGCAGCCGCGGACGCGGCGAGCTGAAGAAGGTGGTAATCAGCTCGCTGCCCCGTACGGGGCAATAACGGGCCGGCCCGGTGCCCGGGCTCCCGTTGGGGCTAGTGGGCCTGCAAAAGTGCCAGGGGGCCGGAGGAGTCAGCCAGCATGACGGCCTCAACCGACCCGTTGTCGCCCAGCCCGGGGCACCCGGCCACCATTGCCGCCATCGCCACCCCGGCCGGCCCCGGCGGCATCGGCATCGTGCGCATCAGCGGCGCCAAAGCCTGGGAGGTGGGGCTGGCCCTTTTCCGCCCATCGCGCCCCTGGCCCAATCCCTGCCATCCCCCCACCCGGCGCCTGCTACACGGTCATGTGATTGACCCCTCAGTCAACGACGCCGTGGACGAGGTGCTCTGCGCCTTTTTCCGGGCCCCCCACAGCTACAGC
>JAKAGJ010000189.1 GCA_021815655.1 Deltaproteobacteria bacterium
GTTTTTCTTCGTGGAGGGCGTGGGCATCACCAAGGCGCGCTTGTTGGAGGGGCAGGCCGGCCAGGGGGCACCCAACACCCTGCGAGGCTATCGCCTGGCCTCGGGGGTGGCGGTTTTTGGCCGCAACCAGGCCACCGGCGAGCAGGTCTGGTCCCCCCAGAAGGGCTATCCCGGCGACCCGCGCTACCTGGAGTTCCACCAGAAAGACCCCCAGTCCGGCCTGCGCTATTGGCGGGTCAGCGGCCGTCCCGACAAGGAGATATACGACCCCGATGCGGCCCGCTGGGCCGTGGCCGACCAGGCCAGCCACTTCGTGGGCCTGTTGCAACAGGAATTGGCCGCTGCCAGCCAGAGCATGGAGGCGCCGGTGGTGGTGGCGCCCTATGACTGCGAGCTTTTTGGCCACTGGTGGCACGAGGGGCCGGCCTTTCTGGAGCTGATGTACCGCGAACTGGCCCGCCAGACCCTGGTGGAGCCCACCGGCCTGGGGCGCTACCTTAAGCGCCACGGCGCGGGCCTGGCCAGCATCGAAATGCCGGTGAGCACCTGGGGCCTGAACAGCGACTTCACGGTATGGCTCAATCCCGAGCACGCCTGGCTGTGGCCCTACATCAATTCCTCGGCCCGGGAACTGGAGGAGGTCCTGGCCATGTTGCAGGCCCAGGGACAGCCCCGCGAGCCACGGGGCCAGCGCATCCTGCGCCAGCTGGCCCGCGAGCTTCTGCTGATGCAGGGCAGCGACTGGCCCTTCCTGCTCTACACCGCCCAGGCCAAGGAGTACGCCAACCAGCGCTTCCACCACCACCATCAGCGCTTTCGCAAGCTCCTCTGGGCGGCCCGCGACCTGGCCGACGCCGGCCGCCTGCCCGAGGCCGAGCTGCAACACATGGAGGACGTGGACTGCCCCTGGCCGGAGCTGGATTACGGCCTGTTCAGGCGCCTGGGCTGAACGCACCCCTGGAGGCTACGCGCCATGATTAGACTCAAGCGGGCCTACGAGGCCCCGGCGCCCGAGGACGGCGCCCGCTATCTGGTGGACCGCCTATGGCCCCGGGGCCTTACCAAGGACAAGCTGCGCATCGAGGCCTGGCTCAAGGATTTGTCGCCCAGCCCCGAGCTGCGTCGTTGGTTCTGCCACGACCCCGGCCTTTGGGAGGAGTTCAAGGGCCGCTACCAGCAGGAGCTGGCCCAGCCGGCCCAGCGCCTGGCCCTGGAGCGACTGGCGCGCCAGGCCCGCCAGGGCACCGTCACCCTGGTCTACGCCGCCAAGGATGAACAGCATAACAACGCCCTGGTCCTGGCCCAGGTGCTGGAATCGTTCCTGACCCCGCGCCCCTGAGGAAAGACGTCGGAACATATGGTAGCCTTGCCATGATTAGGCGCCTGCCGCTGTCCCCCGGCCCTAGGCCGCTTACACACGCTCCCATGGGAGCCGGCGGCGCTGGCCGGGGGATGTGCGCTCAGCGACCCGTTTTTTGCCCGGCCAGGGGCCACTCGGCCCCCGGGCTTATCTCTCTTGGCGAGGCCTTGACCATGAAACATACCCTGCTGGCTCTACTGTTGCTGCTGTGCCTGGCCGCGCCGGCCCGGGCCGACCTCATCCCCGGGGTGGAGGCCTACAGCCGCGGCGAATTCGCCCTGGCCCTTAAGGAGTTGAAGCCCCTGGCCCAGGGCGGGGACGCCCAGGCCCAGGGCCTGGTGGGCAACATGTACTACTTCGGCCAGGGGGTCCCCCGCGACCTTGCCCAGGCCGCGTACTGGTTCACCAAGGCCGCCCAGCAGGGGTTGGCCACGGCCCAGGCCATTTTGGGAGTGATGTACTCCCAGGGCCAGGGAGTGCCCCAGGACCAGGCCCAGGCCCTGCACTGGTATCGCCTGGCCGCCGAACAGGGCCTGGCCGAGGCCCAGTACAGCCTGGGCAACCTCTACGAGAAGGGCCAAGGGGTGCCCGTGGACCCGGCCCAGGCCGCCTCCTGGTACCGCAAGGCCGCCGAGCAGGACCTGGCCGACGCCCAGGTCAACCTGGGCAGCATGTATTTTCAGGGAAATGGGATCCCCCAGGACTTGGTGGAGGCCCTGAAATGGTTCCGCAAGGCGGCGGAGCATGGCGTGGCCGCCGCCCAGTACAACCTGGGGGTGATGTACCACCAGGGGCAAGGGGTGATCCTGGACCTGCCCGAGGCCGAGCGCTGGTTCCTGAAAGCCGCCCAGCAGGGCGACCGCGAGGCCCAGTACGCCCTGGCCAACCTGTACTACAATGGCGGCCCGGGGCTGCCCAAGAACCTGGCCCAGGCCCGGGTCTGGTTCACCAAGGCCGCCCAGTTGGGCCACGCCCAGGCCCAGTACAACCTGGCGGTGATGTACGCCTCGGGCCAGGGCCTGCCCCCCAACCCGGCCGAGGCCGCCAAGTGGTACCGCCAGGCCGCTGAACAAGGTCTGGCCGAGGCCCAGTACAACCTGGGCGTGGCCTATTACGCCGGTTCCGGCCTGCCCCAAAGCCATGCCCAGGCCGCGGCCTGGTTCAGCAAGGCCGCCCAGCAGGGCTATCCCCTGGCTCAGTATTATTTGGGTGACATGTATGCCAAGGGCCTGGGCGTGGCCCGGGACGACCAGCAGGCCTATTTCTGGCTCAGCCTGGCCGCGGCCCACCTGAGCGGCCCGGGGCAGGAAAAGGCCCTGGCCCGCATCAACGCCCTGTCGGGCAAGCTCACGCCGGACCAACTGTGGCGCATACAGGAGCGGGTGCGCCAGTGGCAGCCGGTGGGTCAGCCCTAGAAGGCTAACAGCCTAAAACACGGGCGGGGACAAACCCCGCCCCTGCTTCCATGGGATCTGGTGAGTGAGGGCCGACGGCTTTCTTTCAGAGCTAGCCGAAATCAAGATGGGCGGGGGTAAATCCCGCCCCTACATTAAGACAATCAGTTGATTGTCTTTTCTTTCTGTAGGGGCGGGGGTTATCCCCGCCCAGTTTTATTAGTCCCCGCCACAACCCCGTCACGGAAGCCGCCAGCGCCGGCCAACCCTACACCGTCAACCGACCCATATACGCCCCATGGCGGGCATGCCATTAGATCATCTGGTCGGCCATCTCGCCAAGCACCCGCTCGGGGTCGTCCTGGGCCTCGATGCGTTGCAGGGTGGCCTCCAGGGAGGGCTCCAGGCCCTGGCGCGCCACGTCCAAGGGCTCGCGGCAGCGCCCCATGCGCCGGCACAGACGATAGAGCTGGCGCTGGCGGGTGGGCAGCTTAAGATAGCCATCCAAGATGGCCAGCATGCCCTCCTGGTCCTGGGGCAGGCGCCCCTCCACGGTTTCTATGAGGTTCATGATGTGGTCGCTGGCCAGGTAGGAGTGGATGCCCTTGAGGCTGGCGATGAAGAGCCTGATCTCGGCCACGGTTTCGTCGTCGCTGGGCTTGACGAAGCTGCCGGCCTGCAAGTCCTGGTACAGCTCGATGCGCTCCGGCACGCGCAGGGTGCGCAGGCGAATGAAATCGGGGTCGATCTGGTTCAAGACCTCCGCCGTGGCCAAGGCGTGCTCCCGCCACCACTGCTTGCCGCCCAGACCGGGCATGACATACTCGGACAGCTCCATGCCCGCGGCCTTTACCTTGCGGCCGCCCTCGATCTGCTTGGCCGCCGTGACGCCCTTTTGCATGAACTTCAGCAAGGGGTCGTAGCCCGTCTCCAGGCCGATGTGGATACGGTCCAGGCCGGCCTGGCGGATTTTTGTCAGGTCCTGCACGCTGCGCTGGGCGGCGGTGGAGGAGCGGGCGTAGGAGGTGACGCGCCCGGCCTCGGGCAGCTTTTGGCGCAGATATTCAAGCGCCTCCACCAGGGCCGCCGGCTCCATGACCAGATTGTTGGCGTCCTGCAAAAAGACGTTGCCCGTGCCGTAGTAGAGCCAGGCGGCCACGTTGCGGAAGGAGTCGCTTATGCCCGGGGTGCTGAACACCGCCTGCACCACGGCGTCGTTCACCCGCCCTCCCTGGCCCATCTGCCAGGACAGCGCCTTGATCTGCTCGCTCATGGCCGCGGCGGTGTCGATATCCCGCTTGATCTCCTCCAAGGGGCGCCGGCTGAAGGTGCGGCGCTTGTAGACCGGGCAGAACTTGCACTTGTTCCAGGGGCAGTTGCGGGTAAAGCGCAGCAAAAGGCTCTTGGCCTCGCTGGGCGGGCGGATGGGCCCCTGCTCAAAGCTCAAGGATTTATCCAGGGTGACGGGCACGGCCTTCTCCGGGAGGTGGTTGTCGCTTGCGCTAAAGAGTAGGGCGGCGGGCGGGTGCTGTCAAGGAAGGCCGCGGGGATGGCTCGGGGGCTGGGGCCGGAGCCTGTCATGGATGGGTGGGCCAGGGCCGTCCCCAGCCCACCCGCCGTGGGGTTATGGCCTATTCGGTCAGGGTCCGGCGCTTGGGCCGGATCACCGGCCGCATCACCTTGAGCACCTCGATGGCCGTCTTGTAGGCGTGGGTCAAGCGCAGGTTGTCCAGCACCAGGGCGATGATCTCGGCGATGGCCTGCAAAAAGGTCATCTCCGTCTGGGTCACCTCCCAGGGCTGGCCGCTGTAGAGGCGCAAGGCCCCCAGGGGCTTGCCCCGCAGCATGATGGGCACGCTGACGATGCTGGCGATGCCCTCGGCCTTGGCCTCCTGGGGATATTGCAGGCGGGGGTCGTCCTCCACGTTATAGATGGCCACCGGCCCCTCGCGCAAGGATTGGGCGATGCTGTGGTCGGCGCTGACCGGTCCCTTGCCCAGGTAGACCTGGCTCAAGCCGGCGGCGTCGGCCAGCTCCAGCTTCTTGCTGCGGCGGTTGAGCAACAGGAGGGCGCAGCCCTTGAGCCCCAGCATCTCGGTGAGGCTGTGCACGATGTGGGTGGCCGCGTCGCCGGGGTTTTTGGCCGAGCTGATGATCTGGCTGATGTGCCCCAGGGTCTCGTAGTTGATCTCCTTCATCTTTCTGCGCATGGCTACCTCCCAGGCAATGGTTTGCGCTCCTCCGGCCCTTGGCGTCGGGAACGGGCCGCCACTCAGGCGCGGCGTCGGGCTGGGGGCGGAGGGCAGGAGGCGCGTGAGGCGTTGAGCACCGGCGCCCCGCCGGAACTCAGGTCTGTTGCATGGGGAGCGGGAGTTGATGGCGCCAGGTTGAGCCGCGCTGGAGCAGCGCCTTTATTCCCTACCATTAGTTATATTATTCGCCCGGCGAGGATACGGCGTCAACGGCCCTCTCCGGGCGGACAGCAAAAAGCCCCCGGACCTGGCGGGCCCGGGGGCTTGATGATTTATTCAGGCGGGTGGGGACTACAGGGCCTCGGCGATGATCTCACTGATGTCCATCACCGCGATCTTCTCGTCCAGGTTCTCGCCCTTGGCGCTGTCGGTGAACATGTTGATGCAGTAGGGGCAGGCCGTGGCCAGTACATGGGCGCCCTTCAAATCGGCCTCGCGCATCTTGTGGGTGCTGAAGCGCTGCTCGGGCTCGGTCTCCATCCACAAGCGGCCACCGCCGC
>JAKAGJ010000190.1 GCA_021815655.1 Deltaproteobacteria bacterium
CCAGACCCGGGTGGCCAGGTCCCAGCCGCCGGGCGGGGCGGGATAACCCTCGGTGGGGAACTGGGCGTCCATGAGGTGAGGATCGGACAACAGCGCCACCGATGGCTCCAGGCCGGTCCGCGCCGGTGCCAGATAGGCCTCCACCCGGGCGGCGTCCTCGGCCGGCCACCACCAGCTCCCCGCTGGGGCCATGCCCGCCGGGGCGGTGATGGCCACCACCCGCCCGGACTGGCTGGCCAGGTGGAAGGCCCCGCCGGCGTCGCTCTTGGTCAGGGCCAGGCCGTCGCTGATGATGGCCCCGGCCACCCCCTTGCCGTCGGGACCCAGCACCCGGCCCGCCACCTCGGCCTGGGCCGCCCACAGGGGCAGGGCCGCCAGCCACAGCACCAAAAGCAGAAGCAGCGCCGGGGCGCGGCCCCGCCGGGACGAAAAGCTCATAGCACCACCTCCACCAAGCGGCGCTGGCGCACGTCAAGAAGCCCCTTGTTGGTCAGGCGCAGGAAGGGCAGCCCGGTGAAGCAGAATGTCTGGGCCACCAGGAAGGGCCGCTCCAGATCGCAGCCCAGGGAACGCAGGGCCGCCTCGCAGGCCTCCACCGAGGCCTGGATGGCGGCCACGGGCAGGGGCGAGATCACCCCGGCCAGGGGCAGGGGCAGCTCGGCCACGATCTTGTCGCCCTCCACCACCACCCAGCCGCCGCCCAGCTGGCGCACCCGGTTAAGGGCCAAGGCCAACTCGGCGTCGCTGGCCCCCAGGCCGAAGATGTTGCAGGTGTCCCAGATCAGGGTGGTGGCCAGGGCGCCGGCCTTGAGGCCCCAGCCGGTGGCCAAGCCCAGGCCCATCTCCAGGCCGGGGGCGTGGCGGTTGATGTGGGCCATTTTGAAAAGGCCCCGCGCCGGGTCGGGGGTAACCGAGCCCTGGCTCACCGGGGCCAGCATCTCCACCTCGCGGGTGATGGTGCCGTTGACCGCGTTGGCCACGCGCACCCGGGCCTCTTGCCCGGAGGCCGGCAGCCGCAGGTCGGCGCACGTCACCTGGCGGCTCTGGATGCTGGCGCTGGCCTCGGGCGGGTAGGCGAAGACCGGCCGCTCTGCCAACAGGCGGCCGCCCTCGGCCACCAGGCGGCCTTCCAGGAAGACCTGGCGCGCCCGGAAGTCCTTGAGGTCCTCCACCAGCGCCAGGTCGGCGATGTAGCCGGGCAGCACCGCCCCCAGGCGGGTCAAGCCGTAGTACTGGGCCGGGTTGTAGGAGCACCAGGCCACCGCCCGCGCCGGGTTCACCCCCAGGGCCACGGCCTTGCTCGCCAGCACGTTCATGGCCCCCTGCTCCACCAGTTCGTCCAGGGGGCACAAGTCGGTGACCAGGCTCACCAGGCGGGTGTCGGCCAGGTCCTTCAAGGCCGGCACCACGGCCTCCATCTCCCGGCGCACGATACCCTCGCGCACCTGCACCATCAGCCCCAGACGCAGACGCTCAAGGGCCTCCTCGGCGGTGGTGGATTCGTGGCAGTCGCTGACCCCGCTGGCGGCGTAGGCCATGAGCCGCTCGCCGCGCGCCCCGGCGGCGTGGCCGCCCAGGCGCTTGCCCAGGGCCAGGGCGGCGGCGAAGGCCCGCAAGGGGCGGGGGTCCAGGTCGATCACCCCCGGCCAGTAGGTTTCGCCCACGCCCAGGCAGGCGGGGTCGCCCAAGAGGGCGATGATCTCCTCGGACCCCAGGCCGGCCGATGTCTCCCAGGCCGGGAAGGGCGGCACCAGGGAGGGCGTGAGGTGATAGACGCGCATCAGGGTCTGGCGGGCCTCGGCCAGCACCGCCTGCACGCCCTTTAGCCCCCAGGCCCCGGCGATCATGCCCGTCTCGCTGATGGCCGTGGTGTTGCCTCGGGGCAAGGCCAGGTCGCTGTAGGGTCCCAGTTGAAAGATGGAATCGATGTGGGTGTGGGCGTCGATGAGCCCGGGCATGAGAAAGAGCCCCGTGGCCTCGATGACCTGGGTCTCTGGCCCCCGCCAGCCCGGCAGCTCCGGCCCCAGGGAGGCCACCCGTCCCAGGGCCAGGGCCACGGCCCCCGGCTGCTCCACCTGCTCGGTGCACACGTTGACCAGGCGCGCCCCGCGGATGATGACCTCGGCCGGTTCCCGCCCCAGGGCCACCCGCACCAGGCGGGCCACGCCCTGGGGGTCCAGGGGCTTGGGCAGCGGACCCATGGTCAGCTCCCCGAGCCGGCGCGGGCCAGGGCCATGACCGCCCGGTCGCGGAAATCGCGGGGCCCCAGGAAGCCCACCACGGTCATCTCGCCAATGATCTTGCCCTTCTTGTCCAGGAACACCATGGTGGGCACCCCGCGCACCCGCCACTGGGCGATGAGCTGCTTGGCATCGGGGCCGGGCTCATTGCTGATGTCCACCCGGACCAGCTTGAAGGGGCGCAGGGCCTCTTGCACCATGGGGTCCGGGAAGGTCTCGGCCTCCATCTGCCGGCAGGGGGCGCACCAGGAGGCGGAGAAGTCCACCAGCACCGGCTGGCCCTCCTTGGCGGCCTGGCTCAAGACCGCCGGAGTATAGGGCGTCCAGGCCAGGTGGTCGGTCACCTTGGGCGGAGCGCTGAGCCACCAGAAGGCCAGGGCCGCGCACACCGCGGCCACCCCTATCACATACTTGAGCTTCAAGAAGGCCCCCTTTCCACTCTTTTCCAAAAATCCCAGGTATATGCCGCCCAGGACCCCCGCGGCGGCCAGGATGTGGCGAAAGGCCTCCTCGCCATAGAGCGGCCGGGCCACGTTGACGGCCATCAGCACCAGCACCACCCCGAAAATCTTGCGCACCCAGATCATCCAGTCGCCGGCCCGGGGCAGGCTGGACAGGGAGCCCGAGAAGAAGGCCAGCACGCTCAAGGGCAGGCCCAGGCCCAGGGATAGTGAGGCGAAGACGATCAGGCCGTAGGAGACGCGGCCGTCGGCGGCCACGCGGGTCATCAGCCCCAGCACGAAGGGACCCAGGCAGGGCGCGGCCAGGATGCCCATGGTCAGGCCCATGAAAAAGGCCCCCAGCACCCCCTCGCGGTTGGCGGCGCCCACCTGGTTCAGCCGGGCCGGCAGGCGTATCTCCCACAGGCCGAACATGCTGGCGGCCAGGGCGATGAGCACCAGGGCGATGACCACCGTCACCGCCGGGTGGGTCAGGGCCTGCCCCAGCATGCCGCCGCTCAGGGCCACGAAGGCCCCCAGGGCGGTGTACATGGCCACCATGCCGGCCAGGTAGGCCAGGCAGCTCAAGAGCAGGGTGGAGCGCTGCCCCTGGGCCCGCCCCCCGAAATAGCTGACGGTGATGGGTATGAGGGGATAGACGCAGGGCGTCAGGTTCAGCCCCAGGCCGCCGGCGAAGACCAGGAGCACCAGCCACCAGGAGGAGGCGCCGGCCAGGTAATCGCTGGCGGCGGCCTCCGGTCCCTGGGCCAGGGCCGGGGCGGCCAGGCCGAGGCATATAAACAGGGCCGCCAGCCCCAGGCGGGCCGGCGGGCGGAAAAGCCAATCGCTAGGTTGGGCGAATTTCATGGAAGATACCGGGCACCCCGGCCGGCCGGGCGTGCGGAAATCCTGGTGAATGGCTCAGGGCCAGCGCAGCGGCCTGCTTTTACCTGGATAATCGTACCGCTGGCCTGTCGGAGGGTCAAACGAAAAGCCCGCCTCCCAGGCGGAGCCCGCTGCTAACCCCTGACAAACCTCCACTTTTTGCTCGGGTTCCGTCATTTTTGCCTTTACAGCCCTGGTGTGATTTGTTATCTAGGGTTAGTCGCCGTTACCTGGCGAGTCCCGCGCCCCCACCCAAATCCCCACGCGCGAGGTAGCATGAAGAGACGCATTCTACTACTATCGGCACTTTTGGTCCTGGCCCTTGGCGGCTGCGCCACCAACGGCAACCAGGCCCAGGGGCCGGAGCAGCAGACAGCCCCTAGCGCCAAGCTGGTGCGTCCCTCCAAGGCCGATATCCAGGCGAGGGTGGTGCAGGAGCTGGAGCAGTTCGGAGAAAAAGACTGGAGCGAGGGCGCCCTGGGCGAGGATGGCAAGCCCACCTACGACTTCCCCATCACCCTCAACAAAGAAGTCGAATATTTCATCGACTACTTCCAGACCAAGATACCCAAGCGTTTCGGCCTGTACCTGAGCCGCTCCACCCGCTACGAGTCGGTGATGCGCGGCATTCTCAGGGAGTACGGCCTGCCCGAGGACCTGATTTACGTGGCCCTGATCGAAAGCGGCTTCTCCTGCCAGGCCTATTCCCGGGCCGCCGCCGTGGGCCCCTGGCAGTTCATCAAGGCCAGCGCCGTGCGTTTCGGCCTTAAGGTTGACTACTGGGTGGACGAGCGCCAGGATCCCATCAAGTCCACGCACGCCGCCGCCAAGTACCTGCGCGAATTGTATAACGAGTTCGGCTCCTGGTACCTGGCCGCCGCCGCCTACAACGCCGGCGAGAACAAGATCCGCCGCGCCCTGTCCCGCTACCAGGCCAGCGACTACTGGAGCATCAGCCACCAGCAGCGCAACTACCTGGCCAACGAAACCAAGGAATACGTGCCCCGGGTCATCGCGGCGGCCATCATCGCCAAGGAGCCGGCCAAATACGGCTTCGGCGAGGTGCAGTACGAGCCGCCCCTGGCCTTCGAGGAAGTGCCCGTCGACCCCGGCGTGTCGCTGAACAACGTGGCCAAGGCCACCGGCATCAGCCCCAGCGAGCTGGCGGCCCTGAACCCCGAGCTGCGTCACGGCGCCACCCCGCCCAGCGGGGCCATGTACAATCTGCGGGTGCCCATGGGCAGCGGCCACTCCTTTGCCGTGGCCTACGCCAAGATGACCCCCGCCGAGCGGGCCTTCCACATGCGGCCCACGGTCATCACCGCCCAGAGGGGCGATACCCTGGCCTCCATCGCCCACACCTACAACCTGCCCCTTAACCAACTGGCCCTGCTCAACCCCCGGGTGAAGGGCAAGAAGGGCCTGCGCGCCGGCCAGAAAATATTCCTGCCCGGCAGCGGCCGCGACCTGGATCACCAGCCCCTGCGCCTGGCCCGCGGCTCCAAGCCCGAGGCCGCCCCGGCCGCGGCGGTGGCCGCATCCCTGGAGTCACACCGCAACGCCCACAAGATCACCCACACCGTGAAGAAGGGCGACACCATCTGGCACATCGCCCAGACCTACAATCTGGACTACAAGGACATCGTGCGCTGGAACGGAGCCAAGGGCCAGAAACTGACCGTGGGTAGCCGTCTGGTGCTCTACGTGCCCCAGGTCAAGGCCGAGGCCAAGGTGGACCCCAAGGCCGTGGCCAGGGCCGTCGCCGCCAGCGAGTCCAAGGCTGAAGCCAAGGCCGTGGCCAAGGCCGCCGCCAAGTCCGAACCCAAGGTCGTGGCCAAGGCCACCGCCGAGCCCCGCGCCCTGGTCTACAAGGTGCAGAAGGGCGACACCATCTTCGCCATCGCCAAGCGCTTCAAGGTC
>JAKAGJ010000191.1 GCA_021815655.1 Deltaproteobacteria bacterium
GCCCGGATGTGGTCCCGGGCCCGCAGGGTCAGGTCGATGAGTTGCGGCGAACAGGCGATGCTCCCCGAGCGCGCCTGATCCAGGGCCGACTCCACCTCGTGGGTGAACTCCGCCACAGCCTCGAAGCCGAACATGGCGCCGGAGCCCTTGATGGTGTGCATGGCCCGGAAGATGCGCCCCAAGAGGCCCTGATCCTCGGGGCTGTCCTCCCATTCCAGGAGGGAAGTCTCCAGCTCCGCCAGCAACTCGTTGGCCTCCTCTCGGAAGGCCTGGCGGTGTGCTTGCAGTTCGTCGGTCATCCCAGCACCTTCTTGACCACGGCCAAAAGCTGCTCGGGCTTGAAGGGCTTTACTATCCAGCCCGTGGCGCCGGCGGCCTTGCCGGCCTGCTTCTTGGTGTCCTGGGACTCGGTGGTCAATAAAATGATGGGCAGGTATTTGAAGCTGGGGTTGGCGCGCACCCAACGCGTCAGCCCTATGCCGTCGAGGTTGGGCATGTTGAGGTCGGTGATGAGCATGTGCACCTGGGCGGTGGACATCTTGCGCTGGGCGTCGCCGCCGTCAACGGCCTCGACCACGTTGTAGCCGGCCTGCTTGAGGGTGAAACCAACCATCTGACGCACGCTGCTCGAGTCGTCCACGGTCATGATCGTCTTGCTCATTGCTCACCTTCCATGTTCCAGAGGCAATCCGTGTCCCCGGGGCCGTCGCATCCCCCTTGGCGCAGAAAACCCGCCCTGGCCACGGCTTCCCGAAAGTCGGAGGAAGAGCCGGAGCCAAGGGTCAGGCGCTTGCCCTGCCTGCGGGCGCTGCGATGGGCGGCGCAAAGCAGTTGCAAACAACTCAGCCCCACCTCGCGCGCTTCGGCCAGGTCCACCTCCAGCCACTGGGCCTGCTCCAGGGCCCGCAGCAAGGCCTCATGCATTTCTTCAGCCTGCTGGATGCCCAATTGTCCCCTGAGCACCAATGGCATCGGCTCACACTCCCCCAAATTAGCCATGATGTTCGTCTCCCTACCGCGCTTTCAAAAAAGCTCCACGTTGTCTCCAAGGTCCGGGTTCTCTGCAAGCGCCGTCGCGGCGGGCGGCAAGGCCGCTTCCGGGGCGGGCTCACCTGTCTCGGGCGGGACGGCGCTGGAGGTATCGGGAACCCCCTGGGACCAGGCCTGGTGAATCCGCCGCTCGCTGGCCATGGTGTAGCGCTCGGAGACAAGGGCGGCCTCGCCGCTGGCGGCCACGGGGTTCAACCTCTTGCCCGCGGCCCTCTGGCCCGGCAGCCGTTGCAGGCAATCCATGACCTCCGTGACGCCACGCTTTATGGCCAGATGGAAGTTGATGCCCGCGGCGCCTCCTTCCAGGCGGTCGGCCAGATCGCGGCCGTCACGCTCCATCTCTCCCAAAAGGCTATTGCAGGCCAGGCGGTCCGAGCGTATGGCCTCCAGGACCACCCCCAGTTCCTGGACTGTCCGGTCGCCAGGTCCGGCATCCAATTCCATGGCCCGGCGTAGCGACCCCGCCGACTGGCTCATATGGCTCAGTACCCCCGCCAGGGACTGGGTGGTGGCCTGGGCCTCGGCTGAAAGGTCCTGGATGGCCTGGGCCAGGCTCTCCAGGGCCGCTCCCTGGCGGCCCAGGCGGGCGGACTTGATGGCCGCGTTCAGGGCCACGAACTTTATGGAATAGCTGATGCTGTCGATGGCCCGCAGAGAGGAGCCTACCTGTTCCAGGGTCTGTACCACCGACTCCACCAGGCCGCGCAGCCGCGCCAGGGCTTGTTCCATCTGGCCGGCGAGGTCCATGACTCCCGAGAGATTCGCCTCCAGCCGCTCCAGAAAGGACGACTCTTGGGCGTCCTCGCCCCGCATCAAGAGGTGCGCCTCCCGGGCCACTTCGCGCACCGAGCCGGCGATGCCGCGCAAGCTGGATTGCATGGTCCCGGCCGCCCGCTCCAGTTCCTCCATGGCGTGGCCCAAAAGCGCGGTTTGCAGACCGCAAATTTCGGCGGGCGAGGCCTCGGGCCTGCCCTCCACCAAGGTGGACAAAACCTCCTGCACGTGCTCCAGGCGTTGGCGGGTGATGTCGTGGAACTGCATGGAGGAAACCACCTCGCCCACGTTGGCGTGCACCTGGCGGGTGCTGGCGGACATCCGGGCGGCGGCCACCTCGGAGTGGCCGCGCCGCTGCCGCAGTTCCCGCAGGCTTTGGCCGATCACCGCCACCAGGTTGCCCACGTCGCCGCTGAGGCCGGCTCCCAGGCCGTCCATGCTCCCCAGGGTTTGATCCAGGCGCGCGCTCAAGTTGCCCAACTGGGAGGCCATGCCCTCGGTCTGCTCGCGGATGGTGTCCGACAGGCGCGAAACCTCTTCGGCCAGAAACTGGAAGCCCTCGTCCTGGCCCTGCAAGCGGGCGCTTTCCATGCGGGTGGAGATGCCCAGCACCCTGAGTCCCATCACCATCTTTTGAAACCCGGCCAAGGGGCGGCTGGCGGTGGCGGCCTCCTGTCGTACCGAGGCCAGGATACGCAGGCTCTCGGCAAAGCCGGCCTGGGATTTCTTGAAACGAACCTTGGTGTCCTCGACCAGGCGCTCCAGACGCTGCGTGGCCTCCGATACGGCCTGGCCCGAGACCAGGTCCACCATGCGGGCGCCCTGGTCGGTCATGGCCTGGGCCAAGACGAAAAACTCCTGCACCTGTTCTCCCAGGCGCAGGAAGTCACCCTCGCTGGAGCCGGTGACCTGCCGCAGTTGACCCAGGGCCCCGCCCAGATCCTGCCTGAACCGGCGACCCAGCATGCCCCCACCCCTGAGGCTGGCCATCCGCCTCCACAGCCATTGCCGGGCGTCGCGCCACCAGGTTAGGCCTTGGTGGCCCAGACTCCGCGCGGCCCGCAGCTTGTCCATCAGGCGATGACCAGCTTGCGCCTGGCGGGACCGCGGAGTTCCCTGGAAGGAGCCCTGGCCGGGCGGACCCGGGCAGACGGGAGCGGTGTCCAGCAAGGGCTCAGGAGGCATCCGCTTGCTCCAGTTCCTCAAAGGTGCGGCGCAGGTCCTCGGGGGTGAATGGCTTGGCCAGGAACCGGCAGTTGGGCAGTTGTCGGGCCTGCCGCCGCAGGCCCTCGTCCTGATAGGCGGAAATCAACACGGCCTTGAGCTTGGGGAACAGCCTCCGGCAGTTGAGTATCAATTCCAGGCCTGATTGACCGGGCAATACCTGGTCGGTAAGGACAAGCTCCACCGGCTCGCCGCCTCGCATGCTCTCACCTATCCTGCGCAAACCCTCCTCGGCGTCTTGGCACAGGATGGAGTGAAAGCCCAAGCGGGCCAGCCACAGCTCCAGCGCATTGCGAGTGCCCCGGTTGTCGTCGACCACCAGTACGCTCAACGGCCCTGCTCCCCTCGTGGCACTTGTCAGAAAAAATAATCTATTGGTGTCCCTGGGAATGCAGGGGTGGTGCCAAGACTCCCTGTGAAGGGAACATGGTTTTCTGTGCAATTATTCTGCATGATTAGGCGATAGAATTTATTGCAGTCCCAGCGAATGGCCAGGGCTGTTGACGACAACTTGGCGTGCCCGCCAAGAGGCTGGACGGCTTTTGCTTGTTATAACTAGTTGTTATCTACTATGTCATTTTGACGTGCAAGACCGGTCAGATTGCCGCGCCGGATTCGTTCTCTTGCTTGAGCTTGCGCTGCAAAGTCCGTAGGGATATTCCCAGCTTCGTGGCGGCTTGGGTGCGGTTGCCGCCGCATTCCCGCAAGGCCCGATGGATAAGCAGGGTTTCCATCTCAGCCAAGGTGGCCGGCGTGGCCTCGTCTGGAGAGCCCGGCCCGTCCGCGGGCTCAAAGAGCGCCGGCAGGGAGGCCAGGGATAGAAAAGTCCCTTTTTCGAATATCACGCCGCCGGCCATCATGTTTTCCAGTTGGCGCACATTGCCGGGCAGGGGATGCGCCAGGAGCCGCTTGGCCAGGTCGGGCGCCAGGTCCACGATGTGCTTGCCGGCCTCGCGGGCATGACGGCGCAGGAAATGGCGGGCCAGCAACAGGATGTCCTTCTTACGCTCCCGCAAGGGGGGCACGGGGATGGTTACCGTGTTGAGCCGGTAAAAAAGGTCCTTGCGAAAGGCGTTGCGCTTGACCTCCTGCATCATGTCGCGGTTGGAGGCGCAGAGCAGGCGCACCTCGGCGGCCACGGGACGGTCGCTGCCCAGGGGATAGAACTCGCGCTCCTGGATGACTCGCAAGAGCTTGGCCTGCAATTCGCCGCTCAGCTCGGACACCTCGTCCAAAAACAGGGTACCCCCGTGCGCCGCCTCGAAAAAGCCCCTGCGGTTGGTCTCGGCCCCGGTATAGGCGCCCTTGACGTGCCCGAAGAAGTCGTCGCTGAACAGGTTCTGGCTGGCCGCGGCCATGTTGACCTTGATGAGGGGGCCAGCGGAGCGCCGGCTGAGTGCGTGGATGACGTTTACCAACAGCTCCTTGCCCGTGCCGGTCTCGCCGCAGATGAGCACGTTGTAGTCGGTGGGCGCCACGGCCTCGATCTGATGGAACACCCGGGCCATGGCCGGGTCCTCCGTCAACACCGCGGCGAAGGCCTCGGGATGTTGCAACTCGCTGAATGATGATTGGCGCAGATGCAGCGACAGCGCGTAGCGCAGCTCGTGGCGTTCCAGCGCGTTTTTCACCTCGGTGACCAGCTTGTGCTCCTCCACCGGTTTGACCAGATAGTCATAGGCGCCATAGCGCACCGCCTTGACCGCCGAGGGCAGGTCGTTCAAGGCGGTAATCATGAGGCACTCCACCTCGGGGAACTCCTCCTTGATCTGGCGCAAGAGCTGCAAGCCGTCCAGCCGCGGCATCACCTGGTCCAGGAGCACCAAACGGAATTGGTGCTTGCGCAATAGGTCGAGGACCCGGCCGGGGTCTGACACCACGGCCGGTTCGGGCAGCCCGGCCCGCACTATGGCCAGGCTGAAGCTGCGCAAGATCAGGTCCTCGTCATCCACTATCAGGATGGGCGTGGGCTCCCGGGGAATGCTCTCCATGGCTCAGGCGGTTTCCTTGGGTGCGATCAGCTGATTAATTTTGCTGATAAAAAGTTTTAGCTCAAAGGGTTTGGCCAACACCTCGGCCAATCCCGACTCCCGGATACCCTGTGCCTCCGGAGAGTCCGGCAGGCCCGTTATCACCAAAATCTCGATCTTGGCGAAGGCTGGAGTCGATTTTATGTGCCGGATCAACTCCACGCCGTCCATGCCGGGCATGAATACATCCAATACGATCACATCCGGCGTGTAGCGTCCAAGCTTCACCAGAGCTTCCATGCCATTATTGGCCACCTGCGCGGAGATACCGGGACGGGTGCCCAGGGCTCTCTGGATTACCTGGCGCATGGTCTGGTCGTCGTCCACCACCAGCACCTGCGCCGGCCGAGTACGGGGTATCAAAGGGAACAGC
>JAKAGJ010000192.1 GCA_021815655.1 Deltaproteobacteria bacterium
CTTGGGCAGCCGGTAGGCCGGGATGCCATAGCGCAGCATGCCTCCCAATCTGGGCATGGCCTCCAGGATCACCGGCTGGTGCCCCATAAGGGCCAGGTAGAAGGCCGCGCTCAGGCCGGCCGGCCCGCCGCCAACCACGGCCACGCGCAGGCCGGTGAGGACTTCGCGGGGTGGGTTGAGCAGCTCGGGGCGTTGGTAGGCCTGGTCGCTGGCGAAGCGCTTCAGGTGGTTGATGTTGACTGGCTCGTCCACCCGCCCGCGGCGGCACTGGGCCTCGCAGGGGTGGGGACAGACCCGGCCGCAGGTGAGCGGCAGGGGGTTGGTGCGCCGGATGAGCCTGGTGGCTTCCAGATATTGGCCTCGTGCGATCAGGGCGATGTAGCCCTGGATGTCGATGTTGGCCGGGCAGCGCTGGCTGCAAGGCGCCAGGCAATCGCCGTAATGGTCCTCCAGCATCAGGCGCAGGATGGCCTGGCGCTCCCTGGTGAGCAAGGGCGTCTTGGTGCGCACCACCATGCCGTCGACCACCGGCGTGGCGCAGGCGGCCAGGGGCCTGGGCTGGCCCTCCACCTCCACCAGGCAGAGCCGGCAGGCCTCCTCCAGGGGCAGGCGCCGGCCATAGCACAACAGCGGCACCTGGGCCCCGGACTTGGCCGCGGCCTCCAGAATGGTCCAACCGGCGCGGGCCTCCACCCGGCGGTCGTTGACGGTGATGATCAGGCGTTCCTGGTCCACTTCACTCCCCGTGCATCACAGGAACATTTCGCCCGTCTGGCAGCCGGACCCCAGATGTCGCCGAAACTCCTCCGGCCGCGCGGCCAAGGCCAGGCGCAGAGGCGCGGAAATGCGGCCGGCGAACTGGCAGTAGCCGCCGTCGGCCATGGCCGCGCTCGTCTGCCCCAGCTCCTCCAGGTCCTGCTCCCGAGCCTGGCCGGCCATCAGCCGGCGCAGCAGGTGGTCGACCCGGGGCACCCCCAGGCGGCAGGGAAAGCACTTGCCACAGGATTCGCGGGCGTTGAACTCCAGCAGATAGGCCGTCAGGCCCACCAGGCAATAGGCCGCCTCCACGGCGACCAGCACCCGCTCGTGCTTGAGCCAGACCAGGCGGCTGTCCATGACCCGGGTGGGATTCAGCCACAACCAGGGGTGGAGCATGCGTCCCTCCAGGGAGGTCTCCAGAAGCACCTCGCGGGCCTGGCCCGCCTCCAGGCCGGCATAGAAAAGCCCCAGCTCGGGCATGCCCACGAATGGTCCACTCCGGCAGGCGCCGTCGCAGATGGTCAGGGTGCCATCCACCTCCAGGGCCAGGTGCAGACGCTCGGCCTCGCGGCGCAGGCCGGTCAAAAGGGCCGGCGAGCCCCGCCGGCAGTCGGGATGGCCGCAGATCGTATAGCGGCTGGCGCCCGGGGGCAGACGCAATCCGTCGGCCTGACCGCCACTGAGGGACTGGTTGAGCCGGCCCCGGCGCTGGATGTCGGCTGGGCTCAGGCTGCGCTCCAGGCGCGATAGCCTGATGCGCGCGCGGCCGGCGGCCGGCATGTTGGGCGGCATGGGCATGTTCTCAGACCCCTCCCAGGATGTGTCTCACGGCGCTGTCGGCCAGCCCCAGGAGCTGCTGGGGGAAGACGCCCAGATAGACCAGGCCGGCGATGAGGGCGTAGTTCAAAAGCCGCGTGGGCACGCTAACCTCGATGGGCGGGGCCTGGACGCCCGGCTCCAGCAGATAGGCCGCCTTTATCACCATCAGGTAGTAGTAGAGGCTCACGGTGGCGTTTATCATGCCCACCAGCACCAGCCAGAAATGCCCATGCTGCATGGCCGCGGCAAAGACCAGGAACTTGCCAGTGAAGCCCACGGTGGGCGGTATGCCGGCCAGGGAAAAAAGGGCCATCATCAGGGTGAGCGCCAAAAGGGGCGCCCGCCTGTGCAGCCCGGCCAGGTCGGCGATCTTCAGGTCCTGGCCCCGGCTGGCCACCTTGACCACCACCATGAAGGCGGCGAAGTTCATCACCATGTAGGCCACGGTATAGAAGATTGAGGAGCTGTAGCCCAGTTCGGTCATGGTCAGGATGCCCATGAGCACATAGCCAGCGTGGGCCACCGAGCTGTAGGCCAGCATGCGCTTGAGGTCCTTCTGCACGATGGCCACCAGGTTGCCCAGGCACATGGAGGCCACGCACAGGCCAATCAGCACGTTCATGAGATAGAGGCTGGTGCCGCTGGTCAGGGCGGTGAGACGAATCAAGAGGGCCACCGCCGCGGCCTTGGAAGCGGTGGCGATGTAGGTGGTCACCTGGTTGGCCGCGCCCTGATAGACGTCCGGGGCCCAGAAGTGGAAGGGGAAGACCGCCAGCTTGAAGAAGAACCCTGAGAGCAACAGCAGGAGCCCGATGGCCGCCGCCGGCTGGTGGATCAAAAGCGGCAGCACATCCATGATCTTGTCCAGGGAGGTGGAATGCGCCACCCCGAAGACATAGCTCATGCCGAACAGCATGATGCAGGAGGCGGTGATGCCGATGAACAGGTACTTGACGCCGGCCTCCACGTCTATCCGGACGCCGCTGCGCAGGGGCACCAGCAGGTAGAGGGAGAAGGAGGAAAGCTCCAGGGAGAAGTAGAGGGTCATCAGCTCCATGGCGCTTACCATCAGCATCATGCCCAGGGTACAGGTCGTGAGGAAGAGGAAGAACTCGGGGTGATAGCGCTCCTCCACGCCGGTCAGCTCGCCGCAGATGGATACCACAAGGAAGACGGCCACGGCCAGGATGAGCTTGAAGACCTGGCTGAACAGATCGACGCGATAGGCCCCGAAGAAGAGCGAGCCCTGGGCTCCCAGGCCGGCCAAGGCCGCGACCACTCCCAGGAGCGACAGTCCCAGGGCCCAGATGTAGGTGCGGCGGTGGTGTGTCTCCCTGGCCAGGGACAGGAAAAAGAGCACCAGGGCCATGAGCAGGGCGCTCGTCTCCGGCAGGAATAGTGCCAGGTCGCTGGGCATCACTTGAACGTCCCCACCAGGGGCAGCACCCCGGTGTTGATCAGGTCCAGGGCCAGGCGCGGCAGGAGACCGAAGAGCAGGATGGTGCCGGCCAGCATGGCCCTGGGCAGCACCATCACCCCGCTCATGTCGGGGGCCCCGGCATAGCGCTGGTTCTTCTCGCCATAGAAGGTCTTCTGCACCACCCGCAGCATGAACAGGGCGCTGATAACCAGGCCCAGCACGGCCAGCACGCCGAGCACCGGATAGCGCTGCACGCCATTAACGAACACCAACAGCTCGGCCCAGAAGCTGGCCAGGCAGGGCACGCCGATGCCGGCCAGGGCGGCCAGGATGAAGAAGAAGCTGGCCCGGGGCATCAGCTTGGCCATGCCGCCCAGCTCGGGCACCAGCTTGGTGTGCGTGCGGTCATAGATGTGTCCCACCGTGGAGAAGAACAGCGCGGTCATCACGCCGTGGGCGAACATCTGGAAGACCGCGCCGCTCACCCCGCCCAGGCTGCCCGTGGCCAGCCCCAGGCTGACCAGACCCATGTGGCTGACAGATGAATAGCCGATGACGTACTTCAGGTCGGTCTGGGCCAGGCCCACGAAGGCCCCGTAGACGATGCCCACCGTGGCCAGCAGCGCGAACAGGGGCGACCAGTCCATGAGCCCCTGGGGGCAGAGCGACATGCCTACCCGGAGCACGCCATAGGCCCCCAGCTTCATCAGCACGCCGGCGTGGATCATGGAGACGGCCGTGGGCGCGGCCACATGGCCCACCGGCGACCAGGTGTGGAAGGGCCACAGACCCGCCAGCACCCCGAAGCCGAAGAGGAAGAGGAAGAAGCCCAGGTATTGCACGTCCGGGGCCAGGCCGGCCTGGGCTATCATCACCAGGTCGAAGGTGTGCAGCCCGCTCTTGAAATAGACGTAAAGTATGCCCGGCAGCACCAGTGCCGAACCGGCCAGAAGGTAGAGGGTGAGCTTGAGCGCGCCGTACTCCTTGCGCGTGGAACCCCAGATGGCGATCAGAGGATACATGGGAAACAGCGAGACGTCGTACCAGACGAAGAGGAAGATGAGATCCAGGGACATGAAGACGCCATAGACCCCCGCCACCATCAGGAGCATCAGGGCGAAGAACTCCTTGACCCGCCTGGTCAGGTCCCACATGGTCCAGACGCCCGTGAAGAAGACGATGCTGGTCAAGAGCACCATGGGCAGGTTGATGCCGTCCACGCCCAGATAGTAGAAGATGCCCAGGCTTCGCACCCAGGGCACCCGCTCCACGAATTGCAGCCCGCCGGCCGGCTGGTCATAGGCGGCGTAGATGAAGACGCTAAGCACCAGGCAGACGCCGGCCGAGGCCAGGGAAACCCAGCGCACCGCCCTCTGGTTCTGGTGGGGCAGGAGCAGGATGATCAGCAGGCCCAGCACCGGCGCCAGCAGGATGGCAGAGAGATATGGGAAGCCTGGATCGATCATGAGCGCCTCACACCAGCAGGAAGTAGATCCCCACCAGGGCCATGACCATGACCATGATGAACAGGTTGTATTGCAGCAGCCCGCTCTGCACGAAGCTTAGCAGGCGCCCGCCACCCACCATGGCCCTGCAGAAACCATCGATCCCGCCGTCCACCACCCGGCGGTCGTTCAGGGTGAACAGCCGGCTGAAGAAGCCGTAGATGACGTAGTCCAAAAGCAGGCGGTAGAGCCTGTCCAGATACCAGCGCTGGGCGAAGAGTGTCCAGAGCGCGGGCATCCTGGCCAGGAAGCCCCGCTGGGCCGCGCCCCGCCGGCCGAACTCCAGCCAGGCCAGCCCCACGCCGCAGATCACCGCCGCCAGGGCCGCCGGCAGCACCCAGGCATGGTGCTCCTGCTCCGGGGCGCGGCCCCAGTGCAGGAAGCCGCCCAGGGCGCCCTCTCCCAGTCCCATGACCACGGTGAGGCAGGCCAGGGCCAGGAGCGGGACCGCCATGGCCCAGTAGGGGGCCTGGCCGTGGCCGCCGCCCTGGTACCCGCCGTGGGCGTGTTCCTCGATGGCCGGCGGACGCCACATCACGAACAGAAGCCTGAAGGTGTAGTAGGCGGTCATGGCCGCGCCCAAGAGGCCGGCCCAGACCCAGAGCGGGTTGGCCAGTCCGGCCAGGGCCCCCATCACCGCCTCCTTGCTGTAGAAGCCGGCCAGGGGGAAGACCCCTGCCAGGGCCGCGCCGGCGATGGTGATGCAGATCATGGGGACCTTGAGCCGCCGGCCGCCGCCCTTGGCGATGGCGAACATGTCGTTGCTGCCGAAGTGGTGGATGAAGACGCCAGAGCAGAGGAACAGAAGCGCCTTGAAGGCGGCGTGGGTGGTGAGGTGGAAGACGCCGGCGAAGTAGCTGCCCGCGCCCAGGCCCATGAGCATGAAGCCCAGTTGACTGATGGTGGAAAAGGCCCAGACTTGCTTGATGTCGG
>JAKAGJ010000193.1 GCA_021815655.1 Deltaproteobacteria bacterium
GGGGCGGGCGCGGGTCGAATTGACTGACGCCGGACAATTCACGACGCGATTGCTTCGTCGCCTCCGAGGGCTCCTGGCAATGACGATCCTGCGCGAAATTGCGTCGCCTTCATGTAGGGGCGGGGTTTACCCCCGCCCTCCTCAGCCGATGATAGGACGGGCGGGGGTAAACCCCGCCCCTACATAAAAACCAAAGACCCCGGATTTTCCAGGGCCGCCCTCGCGGCAAACCAGCAAATCAACCACCAGGACCTAATCCATGAGCCAGAGCTTCTACATCACCACGCCCATCTATTACGTCAACGCCGAGCCCCACCTGGGGCACGCCTACTCCACCATTGTCTGCGACGCCGCCGCCCGCTTCCACCGCCTCTTGGGCGACGAGGTGCGCTTCCAGACCGGCACCGACGAGCACGGCGACAAGATCGCCGAGGCGGCGGCCAAGCAGGGCATCGCCCCCCAAGCCTACGCCGATAGGGTCAGCGGGCTCTTCCGCGCCACCTGGCCGCCCCTGGCCATCGCCCATGACAACTTCATCCGCACCACCGACCCGGCCCACATCGCCACCGTGCGCCTGATCCTGCAAAAGATCTTCGACGCCGGCGACATCTACCTGGGCAAGTACGGCGGCAACTACTGCGTGGGCTGCGAGCGCTTCCTCACCGACAAGGAACTCATTGACGGCAAGTGCCCGGACCACGACCGGCCCACCCAGTTCATCGAGGAGGAAAACTACTTCTTCCGCATGGGCTCCTATCAACAGGCCCTCATCGAGCACATCGAGCGCCACCCGGATTTCATCCGCCCCGAGCGCTACAGGAACGAGGTGCTCTCCTTCCTCAAGGAGCCCCTGGAGGACCTGTGCATCAGCCGGCCCACCAGCCGGCTGACCTGGGGCATCGAGCTGCCCTTTGACCCCCGCTTCGTCACCTACGTGTGGTTCGACGCCCTGATTAACTACCTAACCGGCCTGGGCTATCCCGACGACCCTCTCATGGCCAAGTTCTGGCCGGCCACCCAGCACCTGATCGCCAAGGACATCCTGAAACCCCACGGCATCTACTGGCCCACCATGCTCATGGCCCTGGCCAAGGCCGATAACAAGCCCCTGGACGCCTACCTCTACCAGCACCTCAACGTGCACGGCTACTGGAAGACCGGCGCCGGCAAGATGAGCAAGAGCCTGGGCAACGTGGTGGCCCCCCTGGAGCTGGCCAAGGTCTACGGCGCCGACGCCTTCCGCTACTTCCTGCTCAGGGACATGGCCTTCGGCCTGGACGCCAGCTTCAGCGAGGAGGCCCTGGTGGAGCGCTACAACGCCGACCTGGCCAACGACCTGGGCAACCTGTTCAGCCGCGTGCTGAACATGCTCTACCAATACCGGGGCGGCGTGGTGCCGGCCGCCGAATTCCCGCAACCAGACTGCCAGGAGCTGTTGGACCTGGGCCGCCAGGCGGTGCAGGGCTACAGCCAGCAGATGCAGGGCTTCCACTTCCACCTGGCCTTGAGCGAGGTATGGCAGCTCATCGGCGAGGCCAACCGCTTCGTGGTGAGAGCCGAGCCCTGGGTGCTGGCCAAGGACCCCGCCCAGCAAAAACGCCTGGACGCGGTGCTGTGCGCCCTGGTGCAGGTGCTGGGCCTGGTGACGGTGCTCATAGAGCCGGTGATGCCGGGCACCTCCCTGGCCATGGCCGGGCACCTGGGCCTGGAACTGCCCGAGCTGATCGGCCTCGCCCGCCTGGAGTCCGCGGACCTGGTGGCCGCCGGCACCACCCTGGGCAAGCCGCCGGCCCTGTTCCCGCGCATAGACACCGCCAAGGTCAAGGCCAAGGCCGAGAAGGCCGAGGCCAAGGCCGCGCTGCCCGCCGAGACGCCATCGCCCAAGGAGAAGAAGCCCATGGCCAAGGAAGCCGCCGCCCCCCCGGCCCAGATCGAGTACGACGAGTTCGCCAAGGTGGACCTCAAGCTGGGCACGGTGCGCGCCGCGGAGAAGGTCAAGGGCGCCGACCGCCTTTTGAAGCTGTCCATCGACCTGGGCGAGGAGGACGGCCCGCGCACCGTGGTGGCCGGCATCGCCCAGCACTACGCCCCCGAGGAGCTGCTGGGGCGCCAGGTGGTGGTGGTGGCCAACCTCAAGCCGGTGACCTTGAAGGGCGTGGAGAGCCGGGGCATGGTGCTGGCGGCGGTTGGCGATGACAAGGTGCGGGTGCTCTCGCCGGACACCCTCCTGCCGCCGGGCAGCAAGGTGCGCTAAGGCGTTTGGGCCTGACCGGCCCCAGCCCGGGCGGTTTTCCCTGGACGGGGGCATGGTTTAGATATTAATATTTAATTTATTAAATATATCGCGGCCCGGCCGGCCCCCCCGGGAGCAGGGCCGGGCAACCACACCCCAGGTAGAAGGAGAAGCCCATGCCCAAGCGACTGCCCCTGGCCCTGGCCTTGACCCTGGTCCTGTGCTGGTCCTCCCTGGCCCTGGCCGTCACCCCCCAGGAGGTGGTGGACCTGGTCAAGTCGGCGGCCAAGCTCTATCAGGACAAAGGCCTGGAGGCCGCCACCGCGGCCATCAACGACAAGAACGGCCCCTTCGTCAAGGGTGAGCTGTACGTCTTCATGGGCAAGATGGATAAGCCCGAGCTCATCGCCCACCCCCTGGCGCCCCAGCTCATCGGCAAGGACATGTCCATGATAAAGGACGTCAAGGGCAAGCTCTTCCAACTGGAGTTCCTGAACATCGCCAAGGACAAGGGCGCCGGCTGGACCGAGTACTGGTGGCCCAAGCCCGGCCAGAAGGAGGCCTCGCCCAAGGCCACCTATATCCTCAAGTCCCAAGACGGCAAGGTGTGGTTCGGCTGCGGGGCCTACGGCCTCGACGCCAAGGCCGCCGAGGCCCAGGCCAAGTAGCCGCCAGCCACAGAGCGCTGAACCAGGCCGCTCGCCCCACCCGGGGCGGGCGGCCTGTTTTTGGACCCCAGGCCCCGGGCGATGGGCTATAATATATTTTATCAGTAGAGCTTAACCCGGCCCAGTCTCCTGCCCCCCTGGCGCCGGCGCGGAGCTGTATTGGGGCCATGGTTCATCAACGAGTACATGCAAAGGAGGAGCCCGTGAAAAAAACCCTTTTGATTACCCTGGTCCTGGCCTTGGGCCTGTGCTGGTCCTGCCTGGCCCTGGCCGCCACCCCCAAGGAGGTGGTTGACCTGACCAAGTCGGCGGCCAAGTTCTATCAGGACAAGGGCCTGGAGGCGACCATCGCCGCCGTGGGCGACAAAAACGGCCCCTTCGTCAAGGGCGATCTTTATATCTTCATGGGCGCCGTGGACAAGATGGAGCTGGTGGCCCACCCCATGAGCCCCCAGCTGGTGGGCAAGGACCTTACCGCCCTCAAGGACGTCAAGGGCAAGCTCTTCTTCGTGGAGTTCCGCAACATCGCCAAGGACAAGGGCTCCGGCTGGACCGAGTACTGGTGGCCCAAGCCCGGCCAGAAGGAAGCCTCGCCCAAGGCCTCCTACATACTCAAGTCCTATGACGGCAAGTACTACTTCGGCTGCGGTGCCTACGGCATCGACGCCAAGACCGCCGAGAGCCAGGCCAAGTAAACGACCGTAGAATTTCTGCTAGGACCAGCCGCTCGCCCTCACCGGGGCGGGCGGCTGGTTTTTTGCGCCTCCAGGAGCATGGCCTCGGCTGGTCTTCAGAAGAAAAAGCCAAGCGGTTTTTTGTCCCAGGGCTACAAGATAACTGCCAGGAATATTTGTCATTGCGAGGAGCAGCCCGGCAGGGATGCGACGCGGCAATCCACCCTACTTTTCATTGATGTAGCCCAGCGGAGCTAGCGGGAGAAGCAGCCAAAGCCAAGCGGTTTTTTCTTGTGCCCCGCCTCGCCGCCCGGCCATACCGCGCCTGGCCGGTGCGTGGGCCTGATCGAGACGGCCAGGCCACGGGGGCTCGGGCCAGCAAACGGGCTCACTCTGGCGGTGGCCAACCGTAACACTCCGGCCTTCACCCGGCGATTAAGAATGGCCGGGCTTGAGGCGGGGCACGGGGTCTGGGGTGAGGGAAGCATCAAGGCCGCTGGCCCCAGGGGCTCGTCCCGGGAAGGGCGGGCAGGCTAGGGCTTGAGGGCGTTCTGGATCATCTGCAACAGCCCTTGCAGGCTGGGGCTCAAGGTAGCGAATCGCCGGTTCAAGGCCTGCTCCATGGCCTGGGGCCGCACCTCCAGGGGCGTGAAAGGAATAGCCATGCTCTTGCGCAGGCCCAGGATGTCCTCGGGCTCGTCCGGGGCCACCTCGGCGGCAGGGGCGGGCAGGGCTGCTACCTGCTGGTTGATGACCTGCTCGATGCGGCTGAGTTTGGCTCTAGTTTCCTGCTGGTTTTGGTACTGGGTAAACAAAATGAACTTGAGGAGTGTGGTGTCGTCGGCCAGGGCCTCCATGCCCTTGAACTGGATGGCCCCCTCGCCTTGCGCCTGGTTGACGGCCTGGGCCATCAGCGGCCCGGCGTAGAGGGTCAGGTCGGATAGCGGCAGCCTGAGCATCACCTCGGCCACCGACTCCAGCCAGGTGTATTTCTTTTCGAACTCCCCTGGCGCGAAGTCAATGCGCTGGCCGCGCTGCATGATGTGGGTACAGGTGACGCCTTTGATGATCCAGCCGGAGAGGTTGGCGTCATCCAGGCAGGCGCCGGAGAGATCGGCGCCGGTGAGATTTGCATCTATTAGTGAGGCAGCGCGCAAATCGGCATTGATGAGTTTAGCCCTGCTGAGGTCCACCCGGTAAAGGTTTGTTGAATTGAGTTCTGCCCGATTAAAATCAGCATCGCTGAGGGTTGCCCTGCTAAAGTCAGCCCAACTAACGTCAGCATAGCTTAGGTTCGCCCAGCGTAAATCTGCGTAATTAAGGTTAGCCTCAGCCACGTTCGCTTCACCAAGGTCCGCCCTAATAAATTTAGTTTTAAAAAAGTTTGCTTTGTACAAATCTGCGCCCCTCAAGTCGGCACGGCTAAAATCAACCTCACTTAAGTCAGCTTCTCGCAGGTCCACCTGACCTAAAGAGGCCCCCTCAAGGTCAGGTCTAACCTCCGGGTAATCATCCCTCCACATTTTCCATTTCAGAACACCCAGGTTCAATGCTGCCAGATGTTCCTGGTTGGCCATGCTTCCCCCTTTTACTGATACTCATCTCTGCCCCCGAGGCTAACCCAGGCCGCGCCGTCCTGGCTAGGGTCGGGCGGCCCGCTCAGAATACAAGTAGGGTGGATTGCTTCGTCGCATCCCCACAGGGATGCTCCTCGCAATGACACTATTGCTGGATGCCCTGCACCATTCGTCCCGCGATTGCTTCGTCGCCCGTTGGGCTCCTCGCAATGACTCCAGGGGCGGGGCCGGCCCCCACTGTGCCTCGCGCCTGCTCGCCATCCCTACCTTTCCCT
>JAKAGJ010000194.1 GCA_021815655.1 Deltaproteobacteria bacterium
CCTGGCGAATTCCACGGCCCGGGTCTCGCGGATGACCGTGACCTTGATCTGGCCGGGGGGCAGTACCCAGGTAAAAGGCCTCCTGGCCTTTTACCTGCTCGCTCGGCCGGAGTAAATCCGGCCTCGCTCCGGCCGTGGGCCAGGCCCCCGGCCGCGCGGGCTCCTGCCCGCGGATGTACCCCGGCCCTTGCCCTTACCTGGCAAAGTCCACGGCCCGGGTCTCGCGGATGACCGTGACCTTGATCTGGCCGGGGTACATCATCTCGGCCTCGATCTTGCGGGCCACGTCGTGGCTGAGCAGGAGGGCCTGGTCGTCGGTGGTCCTCTCGGCCTCCAGGACGATGCGCACCTCGCGGCCGGCCTGGATGGCGAAGGAGTTGGAGACGCCCTGGAAGGAGTTGGCGATGCGCTCCAGGTCCTCCAGACGCTTGACGTAGGACTCCAGCATCTCGCGGCGGGCGCCGGGGCGGGCACCGGAGAGCGCGTCGGCGGCCTGCACCAGCACGGCCAGCACCGACTCGGGCGGGATGTCCTCGTGGTGGGCCTGGATGGCGTGGATGATGTGGGGTTTCTCGCCGTGGCGCTTGGCCAGGTCGGCGCCGATGACCGCGTGGGGGCCTTCGATCTCGTGGTCCACGGCCTTGCCGATGTCGTGCAACAGACCGGCGCGTTTGGCGTGCTTGGGGTTGATGCCCAGCTCGCTGGCCATGATGCCGCAGAGGAAGGCAACCTCCAGGGAGTGTTGCAGCACGTTTTGGGCGTAGGAGGACCGGTAGCGCAGGCGCCCGATGAGCTTGACGATCTCGGGGTGGATGCCGTGCACGCCCACGTCGAAGGTGGCCTGCTCGCCGGCCTCCTTGATGCTGGCCTCCACCTCGGTGGTGACCTTCTTGACCACTTCCTCGATGCGCGCGGGGTGGATGCGGCCGTCGGCGATCAGCCGCTCCAGGCTCAGGCGCGCGATCTCGCGGCGCATGGGGTTGAAGCCCGAGAGGATCACCGCCTCGGGCGTGTCGTCGATAATCAGGTCGATGCCGGTGGCCGCCTCGATGGCGCGGATGTTGCGGCCCTCGCGGCCGATGATGCGCCCCTTCATCTCGTCGGAGGGCAGGGTGACCACGCTGACGGTCTTTTCCACGGCGTAGTCGCCGGCGTAGCGCTTGCAGGCCATGGCCAGGATCTCCTGGGCCTTCTTGGCGCTGGCCTCCTTGGTCTCCTGCTCCACGCGCTTGATGGTCTTGGCCGCCTCGTGGCGGGCCTGGTCCTCGATGGACTGGATGACCTGCTCGCGGGCCTGGTCCTGGGTGAGGCTGGCGATCTGCTCCAGGGTCTCCTTTTGCTGGGCCACCAAGTGGTCGTACTGGGCGCGCTGCTCGTCCACGCCCCGCTCGCGCTCGATGAGCGTCAGCTCGCGGCGGGTGTGGTCCTGCTCCCGGGTCTCCAGACCCTGGGCCTTCTTGTCCAGAAGCTCCTCCTTCTGGGTCAGGCGCTTCTCGACCTGGTTAAGCTCGGCGCGGCGCTCCTTGGTTTCGGCCTCGAAGTCCAGCTTCATCTGATAGATCTGGTCCTTGGCCTGGAGCAGGGCTTCTTTCTTGAGGGTGTCGGCCTCGCGGCGGGAGTCGTCCATCAGCCGTTGGCTCAAGGCCTCCACGGACTGTAGACGCGACTGGGCCTGCTTGAGGCGCACGAGATAGCCCACCGCCATGCCCGCGATCAGGGCGACGATGAAACCGACGACGGCCAGCGGTGTGGACATGGGTCCTCCTTGTCTGCTTGAACAAGGAGGCCGGGGCCTAAAACGGCGGGGCGAGGTCCTGGGAGTCTGAGCGCAACAGGCGGCGCCGGGCGGGGGCCAGGCCTCCCCCTGGCCAGGCCGGCCAGGCCTGGGATTTGATGGGGCGGGCCGCGACCCGCCGCATCCATGGCCGGATGCCGCCTTCTTCGTCTTGGCTGAGCAGAGGCCCGGCCAGGCGCCCGGCCGGCGGGCAAAGCCGCGCTAGGCACAGGGCGGTGACCAGGGCCAATAGCAGACTCACGGATACCATCGTCGTGGGGCTACTCCCCTTGCCGTTTATTCGAGAGACGCGCTGATTAATGAGGTGCCCCCGCCTCTGCCGTGTGGCGCCGTCGTTTTGAACCTGGCTAACCAGGTGGGCCGGGCATGACCTAGGTTCGGGTCCCCCGCGTGGGAGGTCCACCCCCTCGGTATTCAGTGGCGTTCGGCCCGTTTTTGTGCGTGTTGGCTCAAAAGAACTCTTCGCCTTTAGCCACGCACAGCGCAGGGGTCCTCAAGTCTGGGCAAGCTCGATCTTTTTCAGCAGTCTCTCGGCTTGGGCCTCGATCTCCTGTAGCATGTGTTGCTGCTGATCCTGTAGCTGCAGCAGTTCGTTGGTTATGTTCAGGGCGGCCAGCACCGTGGCGGCCAGGGTGGAGGAGGTGTTGGTGTTGGTCAAGACCTCGTTCAAGCGGGCGTTGAGGTGAGCGGCCACCCGCCGCACCTGCCCCTCGCTGCTCTGGGAGCGCAGCACATACTCGTTACCGAGTATTTGGATCTTGACTGCCTCCACCTCCCGTCACCTCAATAATTCTCCAGCTTTTGCACCAGGTTCTCGATGCGCTTGCGCACATCCTCGCGTTCGGCGTCCTGGGCGGCCATCAGCTCGCCCAACTCGTTGACTTCCTTCTCCTTCTCGTCCAGCCGACCCTTGAGATCGGCGTTTTCGGCCTTAAGGGAATTTAGTCGGCCCAAAAGCTCCTCGATCTTGGCCTCGAGGCGGGCAAAGGCGGCCACTTCCATTACTTGTCCACCTTGTCTCCCGCACTATCACCATAGGTGATGGCAGGGTTGAGGGTCAAGGGTTTTGTAGCGCGAGAGCCCCCAAGCGCCCGAGGCAAGGAGGTTTTCCCCCAACGGCCCGTGCGTGGGGCATCCATGTGACAGGAAACCCGGCCCGCCCGGGTTTCCTGGCCGATACATCGGAGATTGCAAGTCCTTGCTATCTTTTACTCCACCGTGACACTTTTGGCAAGGTTGCGGGGCTGGTCCACGTCGGTGCCCCTCAAGACCGCCACGTGGTAGGCCAATAGCTGCAAGGGCACCGTGAGCAGGATGGGCGCCAGCAAGGGCGGGCAGGCCGGCACGCAGATCACGGCGTCGGCCAGGCCGCAGGCCAGGGCGTTGTCCGCCTCGGTCACGGCGATGACCTTGCCCCCCCGGGCGCGCACCTCCTGCATGTTGGAGATGACCTTCTCCAGCACGTCGTTCTGGGGGGCCAGGACCACCACGGGCATCTTTTCGTCGATGAGCGCGATGGGGCCGTGCTTCATCTCGCCGGCGGGGTAGCCCTCGGCGTGGATATAGCTTATCTCCTTGAGCTTTAGCGCGCCCTCCAGGGCAATGGGGTAGCAGATGCCCCGCCCCAGGAACAAGAAGTCCTGGGCCTGGCAGAAGCGCTCGGCCACGGCGCGCACCTGGTGCTCCAGCTCCAGGGCCTGGGTTACCAGGCCGGGCAGCTGCACCAGCTCGTCCACCAGCTTGAGCCCCCGGGTCTGGTCGATGGCCCCGCGCAGGCGTCCCAGGTGCAGGGCCAAGAGGAACAGGGCGATGAGCTGGGTGGTAAAGGCCTTGGTGGAGGCCACGCCGATCTCGGGGCCGGCGTGGGTGTAGAGCACGCCGGCGGACTCGCGTACCAGCGACGAGCCGACCACGTTGCAAATGGTCAAGGCTTTGGCGCCCTTGGCTTTGGCCTCCCGCACGGCGGCCAAGGTGTCGGCCGTCTCGCCGGACTGGCTGATGGCCACCACCAGGTCGCCGGGCCCCACCAGGGGGTCGCGGTAGCGGAACTCGGAGCCCAACTCCACGTCGGTGGGCACCCGCGCCAGGTTCTCCACCAGGAACTTGCCCACCAGGCCGGCGTGGTAGCTGGTGCCGCAGGCCAGGAAGATCAAGCGCTTGGCGCTTTTAAGCTCCGAATCGGCCGTGGCCAGGTCGGGCAGGAACACGTCCGGCGAGCCGGCCTTGACCCGGCCGGCCAGGGTGTCCACCAGGGCGCGGGGCTGCTCGAAGATTTCCTTCTGCATGAAGTGGGTGTAACCGGCCTTCTCGGCCATGGCCGGGGACCAGGAAACCAGGTCCTCGCGCCGCTCCTGCACCCGCCCCTGGGTGTCGGTGATGACGTGTTGCCCCTTCTGCACCACCACCACGTCGCCGTCGTTCAAAAAAACCACGCGGTTGGTGTGGGATAGGAAGGCCGGCACGTCCGAGGCCAGGAAGAACTCCCCGGGCTGGTTGCCCAGGCCCAGGATCAGGGGGGAGTCCTTGCGCGCCCCTACCAAGAGGTCGGGGCGGCGGCGGTCAAGAAGCACCAGGGCGTAGGAACCGCGCATGTGCTCCAGGGCCTGGTACAGGGCCGTGGGCAGGTCCGGGGCGCCCTCGGCCATGAGGGTGCTGAGCAGATGGGCCACGATCTCGGTGTCGGTCTCGCTGGAAAAGACGCAGCCCTTGGCCATGAGTTCGGCCTTGAGTTCCAGGTAGTTCTCGATGATGCCGTTATGCACCACCGCCACCTCGCCGGCCAGGTGGGGATGGGCGTTTTCCTCGGAAGGCCGCCCGTGGGTGGCCCAGCGGGTGTGCCCCATGCCCAGGGTGCCGCTCTGGGGGTCGGCCTCCAGTTTGCCGCGCAATCCCGATAGCTTGCCCTGGGCGCGCCGCACCACGAAGCCTTGCGGCCCCACCAGGGCCAGGCCTGCGGAGTCGTAACCCCGGTACTCCAGGCGGCTCAGGCCCTCCATGATGACCTCCACCGCATTCTTGGGCCCGATATAACCGATGATCCCACACATGGGCTCTTTGCTCCTTTGACTGGACTGGCGGGGAACCTTGGGTACCGGAAACGAGGGCCTCCCCGTGGGCGCCTTCCCGGCTATTCTAACAAATTCCCCGGGGTTATGCTCCGGGTTTGCGGTAGGTAAAGCAATAGGCGGGCCAAACGGGCAGGCAGGACGGACTTGGGTAGCAATGCCTTGAAATCATAGGTTATGGAGCGATAAGCCCTGGCCGGCCTGGCCCCTCGACCCAGCGGCGGCGTGGCTTTTTGCACAGACCCGCCGAATTTTGCGCACACCCCCGGCCGAGGCGGCCCAGGCGGTCTAGACTCGGGGCGCGGCCAACTGGGCCTCCAGGGCCTCCAGCTCCTCCTTGGAGTTGACGCCGGCCACCTCCAGGGGATCGGGGCACAGGGAGAGCCCCACTTTGAGCCCAGCCGAGGCCATCAGCTCCACCAAGTCGGTGAGGTAGTACTCCTTCTGGTCGTTGTCCGTGGTGAGCCGGGGAAGATAGGTCAGCAAGTCCTGGGCGTTGACCACGTAGATGCCGGCGTTGACCTGGGTGATG
>JAKAGJ010000195.1 GCA_021815655.1 Deltaproteobacteria bacterium
GGCAGCAGCAGGGCCTGCCAGCCTAGGTCCGTCTCCAAAACATTTCGCCAAGGCCAGTCGTCATGACCATGGACAAATTTCCGGTGGCCTTGAGCGGCCTGGCCTACATCCTGGCCACCGTGGCCCTGGCCTGGGTGGCCAGCGCCCTCGGGGTGTGGTGGCTGGCCTGGCCCCTGTGGCTTATCGCGGTGTGGATGGTGTGGTTCTTCCGCGATCCGGCGCGGCAAAGCCTGGCCGGCCCCGAGGCCGTGATCGCCCCGGCCGACGGCAAGATCGTGGCCGTGCAGGAGGTGGCCTGCCCGGAACTGCCCCAGGGCCGGGCGCGCATGGTCTCCATTTTCATGAACATCTTCGATGTGCACGTCAACCGCCTGCCGGTATCCGGCAAGGTGCTCTCGGTGGCCCATCAGGCCGGCGACTTCGACCCCGCCGACCAGCCCCAGGTCAGCCGCGGCAACGAGCGCCAGGAGGTGGTGCTCCTTAGCGACCGCGGCTACACCATGATGATGGTGCAGGTGGCCGGCCTGGTGGCCCGGCGCATCGAGTGCGGACTGACGCCCAATCAAATAGTGCCCCGGGGGCAGAGATTTGGTATGATTAGGTTCGGGTCGCGCGTCGACGTGTACCTGCCTCTGGAGGCCCAGGTGATGGTCAGCCTGGGGCAGAGGGTAAAGGCCGGGGAAACGGTTATTGGAGCGCTTTAGCCACATGGCCAAGAATCGCAAGAAGCTCACCCGCAGCCAGCGGAGGGAGAGGCGCAGGAAGAGTATCTTCGTGCTGCCCAATCTCCTCACCTCCGCCAGTCTGTTCGCGGGCTTCTGGGCCATGATCGCGGCCTTTGAGGGCCGGTTCGTGGAAAGCGCCCTGGCCATCCTCATCTCCCTGGTCTTTGACGGCCTGGACGGCAAGGTGGCCCGGGCCACCGGCACGGTCAGCCGTTTTGGCGTGGAGTACGACTCCCTGGCCGACCTGGTGGCCTTTGGCGTGGCCCCGGCGGTGCTCTTCTATCTCTATGCCCTCAAGCCCTTCGGCCGCCTGGGCTTCCTGGCCGCCTTCCTTTTCGTGGCCTGCGGGGCCCTGCGCCTGGCCCGCTTCAACGTGCAGGTCGAAACCGTGGGCACCAAGTATTTCGTGGGCCTGCCCATCCCGGCGGCGGCCAGCATGCTGGCCACCACGGTGCTTTTCCTGGAAGAGCTGGGCCTCCAGAGGCCGGTGGAACATTGGCCGCTGGTGGTGATGGCCTATTTGCTCAGCTTCCTGATGGTCAGCCAAATCCACTACCTCTCCTTCAAGGAGCTGGGAGTGGCCAAGCTCAAGTCCTTCAACGGACTGGTGGCCATGCTCCTGTGCTTCATCCTGGTGGCCATCGAGCCCCAGGTGATGGGCTTTGTCCTACTGGCCCTATATGTGCTCGGTGGGCCCTTCGGCGCCAGGTACATGGCCAAGAAGAGGGCGCTCGCCGAGCCTACTCCGACCCTGGACGATCAGGCCAACCAAGCCTAATCGCCCTGTCTCCCCACTAGCCTTACAAAATTAAATCGTCTCACGTGCATTCTTGGAGTACAGCCATGTCCGAGTACGTAAAGATATTTGACACCACCCTGCGCGACGGCGAACAGTCCCCCGGAGCCTCCATGAACCGCGAGGAGAAGCTCAGGCTGGCCCACAAGCTGGCCCAGTTGGGCGTGGACATCATGGAGGTGGGCTTCCCGGCGGCCAGCCCCGGCGACTTCGAGGCGGTGAAGCTCATAGCCCAGCAGGTCAAGGGCCCGGTGATCTGCGGCCTGGCCCGCACCCGCGAGGCCGACATCCGCCGGGCCTGGGAGGCGGTGCGGCATGCGGAGAAGCCCCGCATCCATGTCTTCGTGGCCTCCAGCGATATCCACCTGCAATACAAGCTGCGCATCAGCCGCGAGCAGATGCTGGAGCAGGTGAAAAGCGGCGTGAGCCTGGCCAGGAGCCTGTGCGCGGACGTGCAGTTCTCGGCCGAGGACGCCAGCCGCACCGACCCCGACTTCCTGTGCCAGGTGGTGGAGCTGGCCCTGGCCTTTGGGGCCACCACCATCAACATCCCCGACACGGTGGGCTACGCGATGCCCCAGGAGTTCTACAAGCTCATCAAATACATACGCCAGCAGGTCCCCCAGGTGCATAAGGCCACGCTCTCCGTGCACTGCCACGACGACCTGGGTCTGGCCGTGGCCAACTCCCTGGCCGGGGTGGAGGCCGGCGCCCGCCAGGCCGAGGTGTGCATGAACGGCATCGGCGAGCGCGCCGGCAACGCCGCCCTGGAGGAGGTGGTGATGGCCATCGCCACCCGGGGCAAGGAGCTGGGGCTGACCACGGGCATCAACCGCGCCGAGATATTCCCCACCAGCCGCCTGGTGACCATGATAACCGGCCTGTTGGTGCAGCCCAACAAGGCCATCGTGGGGGCCAACGCCTTTGCCCACGAGTCGGGCATTCACGTGGACGGCGTGCTGAAGCAGCCCCTGACCTACGAGATCATGACCCCCGCCGAGGTGGGCCTGACCCAGAACTGGCTGGTGCTGGGCAAGCACTCGGGCCGGGCGGGGCTCAAGTCGCGGCTGGCGGAGATGGGCTACGAGCTGTCGGAGGAGGACTTCGAGCGCCTGTTCACGGCCTTCAAGGTGCTGGCCGACAAGAAGAAGGAGGTCTTCAACGAGGACCTGGAGTCCCTGATCGCCGACGAGATACTGCGCATCCCCTCGCGCTGGCGCCTGGAGTACCTCAATATCGTCAGCGGCACGGTGACCGTGCCCACCGCCACGGTCAAGATCAGCGACAACGGCCAGATGCAACAGGACTTCGGCTCCGGCGTGGGGCCGGTGGACGCGGTGTACAACACCATCGTCAAGATCACCGGCAGCCAAGCCAAGCTCCTGCGCTTCGGCATCGCCAGCGTCACCGGCGGCCTGGACGCCCAGGGCGAGGTGACGGTGCGCCTGGGCGCGGACAACCTGGAGGTGCTGGGCAAGGGCGCCGACCCGGACATCCTGGTGGCGGCGGCCAAGGCCTACCTGAACGGCCTCAACCGTCTGGAGTACCTCAAGGCCAACCCCCGGCCCGTGCCCAACGGAGATTAACCCTTCGCCCCAACCACAGGCCAAGCTAGCTCAAGGGCCGGCCCCGAGGTGGGGGCCGGCCCTTTGACCCCAAGTTGTAATCAAGGCCATCCATGGCCCCCATACCAAGTCGCCAGCAAACAAGTAGCTTGATCGCAACTTGGTATGGTTCGGGCGCGCTGAGAGTCCAGGCCCAGCCCAGGAACCCAGGGGCAACCACCGGCCCGGCTTGGGCACTGCGAGGGGCCGGGGTGGGCGAGGCGCACTGGGCTCGACTGGCGGTCGGCCATGGCATAGAATGCTGGCAGGCGCGGGCCCGGTCCCGGCGGCGCCGCCAGGCATCCCCCACAGGTTGTGGCTCATGTCCAACGCCGAGAAAAATCTGCCCCATGCCGGGCTGAAGGTCCTGATCGTCGACGACGAGGTGAATATCCGGGCCACCCTGGCCATGTCCCTGGAAGCCCTGGGCTGCCGGGTGATGGAGGCTGGCAGCGGCCAGGAAGCCCTGGCCGCCCTGCGCCGGGAGCCTGCGGACCTGGCCTTTTTGGACCTGCGCCTGGGGCAGGAAAACGGTCTGGACCTGCTGCCGGGCCTTTTGGCCGAGCACCCCGGCCTGGCGGTGGTGGTGATAACCGCCTACGCCACCTTTGACACCGCCGTGGAGGCCATCAAGCGCGGGGCCCAGGATTATCTGCCCAAGCCCTTCACTCCCGCCCAGATACGCCACCTGCTGGAACAACTTACCCAGCGCCGCGAACTCCTGCGCCGCGCTTTGGACCTGGAGGAGCGCCTCAAGCAGGCCCTGCCCGAGGCTCGCCTGGAGACCGATTCCCCGGCCATGCGGCAGGTGCTGGAGGTGGTGGGCCGGGCCGCCCGCTCGGAGGTGCCGGTGCTCCTGCGCGGCGAGAGCGGCACCGGCAAGGAGGTGGCGGCCCGAGCCCTGCACGCCGGCAGCTCGCGCAGCGGCAACCCCTTCGTGGTGGTCAACTGCCCCACCTTAAGCGAGGATCTCCTGGCCAGCGAGCTTTTCGGCCACGCCAAGGGCGCCTTCACCGGGGCCCTGCGCGACCACGCCGGCCGGGTGGAGGCGGCCCAGGGTGGCACCCTTTTCCTGGACGAGATCGGCGAACTGCCGGCCTCCCTCCAGGCCAAGCTCTTGCGGTTTTTGCAGAACAAGGAGTTCGAACGCGTGGGGGAGAACATCACCCGCAACGCCGACGTGCGCGTGCTGGCGGCCACCAACCGCGACCTGGAGGCGGACATACGGCGCGGTCTGTTCCGGGAGGACCTCTACTACCGCCTCAGCGTGGTGGAGGTGACCCTGCCGGCCTTGAGCCAGCGCCCCGAGGACATCCTGCCCCTGGCCCGCCACTTCGTGGATTTTTTCGCCCGCGCCGCCCGCCGGGCGGTGCCGGAACTTACCCCCGCCGCCGTCCAGGCCCTGACCCGCTACACCTGGCCCGGCAACATCCGCGAGCTGCGCAACGCCCTGGAGCGCGCCCTGGTGCTGGCCCCGGGGCCGAACCTGGAGCCTCAGGACTTCCCCGAGCGCATCGCCCAGAGCGGCGAGAGCTTGCCCCACCTGGGCGGCGACTTCACCTTGGAGCAGGTGGAGGAGGAGCACATCCGCCGGGTTAGCCAGCGCACCGCCACCCTGCAGGAGGCCGCCGCCATCCTGGGGGTGGACGCCTCCACCCTGTGGCGCCGCAAGAAGCGCAAGCAGGACGGGCGGGGATAAACCCGTCCGCGTTGGCTGGCATGTTCGGCCCCCCCTGCTTGTCTGCGGCATGCTGGGCTAAACCCGGCTCGTTTTAACCCATTTTAAAAAATAGCCGTCATTGCGAGCGCAGCGAAGCAATCTCCCCCTTCGCTCTTTTTCTGGCGGGCAAAGCATCAAGAGCGAAACGGGAGATTGCTTCGTCGCTACGCTCCTCGCAATGACTCATATTTGCTAGATATTATTCAACATGCCCACAGCGGGAGCCAACGGCGCTGTTTAACCCAACCACGCCATTCGACCGGTGTCTGCCCAGCCGGGGGCACCCGGTTACAAGGCCACCTGCATGCCGATCTCGATTACGCGGTGGGGGGGGATGGCGAAGAACACGGCGGGGTTGCTGGCATTGCGCGACATGAAGGCGAAGAGGTTCTTGCGCCAGCCGCTTAGGCCCGACTTGCCGCTGGTGAGCAGGGTCTCGCGCCCCAGGAAGTAGGTGGCGGTCAGCGGGTCCAGGAGCAGCCCCAGCTTGCCGGCCTGGCGCAGGATGCGGGGCACGTTGGGGGTCTCC
>JAKAGJ010000196.1 GCA_021815655.1 Deltaproteobacteria bacterium
CAGCCTGTATGTGCTCAGCCGTCTAGCCTGGGGGTGGTGCCGGCGCCGTCTGGGGCAGAGAAAACCTCCGCGCGCGCGGCGCTTGTGAGATAAAACCTTTTGCGGAGGCCAAAATAGGGTGAAAACCCTATTGTTGCTTTAAACAGCGCTTGCTAGTATTTTTTTAATAAGGCAACGGTTGTTTTGCCTCCTGGAGAGGTGGGACAGCCGGAGCGCCGTGATTTGGGCCCCCAGGTGGGGGCAAACCGTCCGCGGGATTATCTGGGGTGATCCCTGGGCGGTGGAGAAGAGGGTGCCGGCGTGGGTGCGCCGGCGGTTTCCACACGTAAAAGGAGAAGAGGGTAATCATGAAGAAGATTTTTGCCGTCATGGTGGCGTTGGCCGCCCTGGTGGCCTTCACCGCGCCCGCTTGGGCGGATGAGGCCCCGGGTCCCAATTTCACCGTCCAGGGCCGGATGCTGACCGACCTGGGTTATCATAATGTCAGCAAGGAGATGACCAACAACAAGAAGGAAGACGTCACCAGCGCCTTCCTGAGCCTGGGTAACACCTCCTTCCTGCGCTCCACCTTCACCAGCATCGACAAGTCCACCGGTGGCGTGGTCGAGCTTGGACTTAGCTCCAAGATCAACAACGCCGAGAGCGTGAGCCTGCGTTACGCCTACGGCTGGTGGAAGGTCGGAAATTGCAAGCTGTACGCCGGCCAGACCGACAACTGGCTGGGCAGCAACGCCTTCGCTCCCATGCAGTACTTCGGCCAGACCGAAGCCGGCAAGAGCATGATGACCAACTGGGGCCACATTTACGGCGGCCGTAATCCCCAGGTCGGCTTCCAGTGGGAGTCCGGCATGTTCGGCTTCCAGGTGGCCCTGGTGCAGCCTGGCTCCGAGAAGATCGCCAGCGTGCCCGCCACCCAGGATGTCTACGCCAACGTGCCTCGCGTGGACTTGGCCCTCATGTTCAAGAGCGGCGGTTTCCTGGTGCAGCCCGGCTTCGGCTGGTCCCAGCTTAAGATGGAAGGCACCACCAGCGGCGCCGACGACAACTACAGCAGCATGATCTTCATCCTGCCCGTCAAGTTCACCGCCGGTCCCTTCACCGCCAAGGTGGAAGGTCACTGGGGCAAGAACATCGACGGCGAGTGGAGCGGCAACCGTTTGGCCGCCCTGGGCACCGGCCTGAGCTCCAACAGCGCCAACCAGGTGCTTTTGGGCATGCCCTACGTCAAGAGCAACGGCAAGATCGAGGACACCGACCAGATCGGTGGCCAGGTCACCGCCGAGTACAAGATCCTGCCCGTGTGGACGGCGGCTGCCGGCTTCGGTCTTGAGCGCCTCAACAACGACGCTTGGAAGCAGAAGGTCAGCAATGGCGGCGCGGGCTACGCCAACGACGAGTACACCCGCACGGGTTACTTCGTGGCCCTGCCCTACCAGGTCACCAAGAACTTCACCGTTCACCCCGAGTTCTCCTACTACAGCTACGGTGACAACCCGGTCAACAACAAGGACTACGGCACCGAGTGGGTGGGCGGCGTCCAGCTTCAGTTCGTGTTCTAGTTTCCTGATCGCTTAAGGTTCCCCGGCGGGCCGGAGCTAGTCTCCGGCCCGCCTTTTTTGCCAGCCCGCGGCCGCGCCGGCGGCGTTAAAATAAAGCCATTGACAATGTGCGGTTTTTACCATAGACAAAGAACATCCGGAGATGGTCGCCACGCCGGTCCCGCCCTGATTGGCGGGCCGTTTTGCTTGCAATAGCCGATGGTTGGCAAGCAGGCGGCCTCGGTGGGGCGGGGGCTTGCGCCGTGGCCATCTCTGACGAATGGCGGCTCATTCAGCGGTCCGGGGCGGTGGGGATCAACCCCGGACCATTGGCCGCTGGCCTGCCTGGCTGGTATCTTCTCGGCGGTGCCTCCACGGCCGCCGGCAAGGCGGGTCAGGCAAGGGCGTCATCCGGCCCATGCACGGCCGCCGAGGCCCCCGGCTGGGTGGCGGTACCCAGGTCCCCATACTCATCAGCCAGAAGGAGCGCTCAAAAATGAAGAAGGTCTCTCTGTTGGCGCCTGGCCCCACGCCGGTGCCTCCCCGCACGCTGCTGGCCATGGCCCAGCCCCTGATCCATCACCGTTCCGCGGATTTCCAGGAGGTGATCGGTAAGGTGCGCGCTGGCCTGAAGAAGCTCTTCCAGACCCAGAACGAGGTCCTCACCTTCTGTAGCAGCGGCACGGGCGCCATGGAGAGTTCGGTGGCCAACCTGCTTTCGCCCGGCGACAAGGCCATCACGGTCAGCGGCGGCAAGTTCGGCGAGCGCTGGGCCCTGATCCTCAAGGCCTACGGCTGCACCCCGGTGGAGCTCAAGGTGCCCTGGGGCCAGGCGGTCAAACCCGCGGACGTGGCCAAGCTCTTGAAGGACGACCCCTCCATCAAGGCCGTGTACGTGCAGGCCCTGGAAACCTCCACCGGCGTGGACCATCCCATCGAGGAGCTGGCCAAGGTGACCAAGGACACCGGCGCCGTCCTGGTGGTGGACGCGGTCAGCGCCCTGGGCGCCTATCCCATCCCCGTGGACCAGTGGGGCCTGGACGTGGTGCTCTCCGGCTCCCAGAAGGCCCTGATGCTGCCTCCGGGGCTGGCGTTTGCCAGCATCGGCCCCAAGGCCCTGGAGATGATGAAGACCTCCAAGTGCCCCAAGTTCTACTTCTCCTGGGCCAAGGAAATGAAGAGCCAGATGGAGAACAAGGGTGCCTTCACCAGCCCGGTGACCCTGTTCATGGGCCTTCTGGACATCTTCGCCATGCTCGACGAGTGGGGCATGGACAAGGTCTACGCCGAGACCGTGATCCGCTCCAAGGCCTTCAAGGCCGCGGTCAAGTCCTGGGGCCTGGACCTGTACTCCAAGGAGCGCCCCTCGGTGGCGCTTACCGCCGTTGCCTGCCCTGAGAACATCGACGGCCAGAAGGTGGTCAAGTGGCTTAAAGACAAGTACGGCATCTTCATCGCCGGCGGCCAGGACCAGGCCAAGGGCAAGATCTTCCGCGTGGCCCACATGGGCTACATCAACGAGTTCGACACCCTGCAAGCCATCAGCGCCATCGAGATGGCCTTGAAGGGCCTGGGCTACGCCTTCGAGATGGGCTCGGGCGTGGCGGCGGCCCAACGGATTTTCGGGGAGAACTAAGATGAAAATACTCATCTCCGACCCCCTGGCCCAGGAGGGGATCCAGATATTCAAGGACGAGGGCTTCGAGGTGGAGGTCAAGACCGGCCTGAAGCCCGAGGACCTGAAAGCGGCCATCAAGGGCGTGCACGGCCTGGTGATCCGCAGCGCCACCCAGGTAAACGCCGACCTGCTGGCCGCCGCCGACAGCCTCAAGGTGGTGGGCCGGGCCGGCACCGGCCTGGACAACGTGGACATCCCCGCCGCCACGGCCAAGGGCGTCATCGTCATGAACACCCCCGGCCAGAACAGCAACGCCGCCGCCGAGCTGGCCATGGGGCACATCTTCGCCCTGTCGCGCCATATCGCCCGCGGCCACCGCGGCATCAAGGAAGGCAAGTGGGAGAAGAAGCAGCTTAGAGGGCGTGAGCTCAAGGGCAAGACCCTGGGCATCATGGGCATGGGCAACATCGGGCGCATCCTGGCCGAGCTGGGCCACGGCGTCAAGATGACCGTCATTGGCTTTGACCCCTACTTCAAGGCCGAGGAGATCAAGGCCCGGGGCGCCGAGCCGGTGAGCTTCGAGGACCTGCTGGCCCGCGCCGACTACCTGTCCATCCATGTGCCCAAGACCAAGGAGACGGCCGGGCTGTTCAACGCCGCCAACATCGCCAAGATGAAGGACGGTGCCTATCTCATCAACTGCGCCCGCGGCGGCATCGTGGACGAGGTGGCCCTGTGCGACGCGCTGGCCCAGGGCAAACTCTCCGGCGCGGCTCTGGACGTCTTCGAGCAGGAGCCCCTGCCCGCCGACAGCCGCATCATGTTGGCCGATGACGTGGTGTGCACGCCCCACCTGGGGGCCAACACCCACGAGGCCCAGATCAACGTGGCCGTGGCCGTGGCCAGGCAGATGAGCAAGTTCCTGAAGACCGGCGAGGCCGAGTTCGCGGTCAACGCTGGCAAGTAATTACCGACATTGGCCTAATCAGGGCCCGGCCCCCGCGGGGGGCCGGGCCCTGCCTGCTTGCGGCCGGGCGGACAAATACTTATAGTTGAAGTGTATGCCCCGGGGGCAGCCCCGTGAACCACCGCTGGGAGTTGTTGCCATGAGCCAAGAGGACCAGGGTTTCACCGTTAAGGACCGCCGCATCTTCAGCGAGGACGGCGCCAGCCGCGAAAGCCAGCCCCAGGAGCCCGCCGACCAGCCGGCCCCGCCCCAGGAGGAGCCTGAGGCCCCGCCCCAAGGCGAGCCGGCCCCGCGCTTCGAGAATCTGCCGCCGGTGGATTTCAGCGGCCTTATCATTTCCTTGAGCCACGCGGCCATGATGCACCTGGGGCATATCCCCGACCCGGCCAGCGGTCAGGCCCGCCTGGAGCCGGCCCTGGCCCGCCACACCATAGACACCATCGGCATGCTCAAGGAAAAGACCCAGGGCAACCTGACCCAGGACGAGCAGCGCCTCATCGACAGCGCGCTCACCGAGTTGCGCCTGGCCTACGTGCAGGCCACCCGTTGAGGCCGTCGGCCAGACCGGAGGCGCATCCTGGTGACAAGCCGCCTGGGCGGGTATACCTTTAGCTACATGGTCCCGGCGCGCCAGGCCGGGATCGTTTTTACGGTCGGATGAGAGGGTTTCTTGCCGAAGACTGGCGGGCCGCGCTGGTTTTGGGGACCGGCGACGCCCAGGGTGGCGGGTCGGGAGGAGTTCCCGGCCCGTAAATCACATGCGGAGGCTTCAACCGCCTCCGCCCGGAGTTCGCAAGACCTCGGAGGATTTGCAATGAAACCAAGACAGCTACCCCGCGGATTGGCCGGTCTGACGGTCCTGGTGGCGGGGCTTTGCCTTCTGTTGACCTCTTCCGCGGCCCAGGCCCTGGGCCGCCCCGACAGCTTCGCCGACCTGGTGGTGCAGGTGTCGCCGGCGGTGGTCAACGTGCGCACGGTCAAGACCATCAAGCGCCAAGCCGTGCCCGAGATGTTCCAGCAGTTCCAGGGCCGCCAGGGTGGCCCCCAGGGTGGCCCCGATGAGGAGATGCCCGACCTGCATGAGTTCTTCCGCCGCTTTTTCGGCCCCGGCGGCCCCGGCGGACAGATGCCCAAGGAGTTCAAGCAGCGCTCCCTGGGTTCCGGCGTCATCGTGGACCCGGCGGGCTACGTGCTGACCAACAACCACGTGGTGGCCGAGGCCGATAGATCG
>JAKAGJ010000197.1 GCA_021815655.1 Deltaproteobacteria bacterium
AACCCCCTCCACATCCAACACGTAGCGCCGCCCAGACACCAGTCCAACCTTGAACCAGTCACGGTCGCCGGCAAAATCAATGCGTCCGGCCTGGCTGCCGTTGATACTTAGCCGTGCAGTGGTGGTGGTATCGCCGGCATAGTCATCCGCATAGCTCATGCTCAAGCGATAGGTTCCGGCCAGGGTATCCGCGTTGGCCGCGGCGGCAAGGTAGAAGGTGCCGCTACTCAGGGCCTGGTAAAGCAGACGGGCATCCAGGCCGGTGCCTCCGTTGTCGGCATAGGCCACCTGGCTACTGGAGGAGTTAAACAGGTAGAGGTAGGGGTCAGTGAGGGTGCCCTGCCCGCTGGAGGCGCCTTGCAGCCAAAACTGGTAGTAGTTGCCCGCTGTCAGACTCACCCGGAACCAGTCGCGGTCGCCAGCGCGCTCTATGCTGCCACCGATGCCGCCGCCCACGTCCAGGTTGGTGGGCGTGCTGGCATCGTTGGCGTAATCGTCTCTCAGCGTGGCGCTCAGGCGGTAGGTGCCGGTCAGACCGTCTGCGTAGGCCCCCGCCCCCAGGAAGAAGCTGCCGTTGGTGGTGGCGCGATAGGTAATCTGGGAATTGTAGCCCACGCCGGTGTCGTCGTCGCTGGTGATGAGGTTGCCGCCGGCATTGTAAAGATAGAGGTAGGTATCGCTGAGGGTGCCTCGGCCCGTGGGGCTACCCTCCAGGTCAAAGACATATTGGCTGCCCGCCGTCAGGGAGGTGCAAAACCAGTCACGGTCGCCGGTGGTTTCGATGGCGCCGGTCACGGAGCCGCCCACCGCCAGGACGCCGGTGGTTGAGGTATTGCCGGCGTAGTCGTCAACTGCGCTGGCGCTCAGGCGATAGGTGCCGGTGGCGTTGTCGCCGTTGGCCCCGGCCCCCAGGTAAAAGGCCCCGCCGACGCTGGCCACATAGGTCAGGCGGGAGTTGGCGCCGCTGCCGCCGTTGTCGGCCTGGGCTATCAGGCTGCCGGAGGAGCTGTAGAAATAGAGGTAGGGGTCAGCCAGGGTGCCTTGGCTGGTGGCGCTGCCCTGAAGGTCGAAGCTGTAGGTGTAGCCCGCGGTAAGGTCCACCCGGAACCAGTCGCGGTCGCCAGCGGTTTCCAGGCTGCCCGTGGCCGAGCCTCCCACCGAGACATAGCCGGTGGTGTTGGTGTTGGCCGTGTAATCGTCGCCGCTGGGGGGCTGGCTGCCTTGCAGACTGGCCAGGGCCTGGTCCACCCGGATCTCGCCATAGCCAAAGGTGCTGTCCTGGCCGGCGGCGCCCAGGTCCAGGGTGTGGGAAACGATGAGGTTGCGCAGCCAATCCACCCTGGCCGCCGACTTGGCCGGCATGGTCAGACCCAGGTCCCGGGCCTCGGCCAGGAGCAGGGCCGCCTCACCCGCCACGTGGGGAGTGGCCATGGAGGTGCCGCTCCAGGTGCCGTAGGAGCCGTCGGGCAGCTGCTGGGTGATGGACGAGCCGGGGGCCACCACCATGTTGGCCACGTGGTTGGAGAAGTAGGACAAACTGCCGCTGGAGGTGATGGAACCCACGGCCAGCACCGTGCTGTAGCCGCCGGGGTAGTCCAGACTGGGCAGGGCGCTGTTGCCCGCGGCGGCCACCACGAATACGCCGTTGTTGTAGGCGTTCAGGCAGGCTTGCTGGATCAGGAAGGAGGCGCCTCCTCCCAGGGACATGCTGATGATGTCGGCGCCGTCGCTGATGGCCTGGTTGATGGCGTTGGCCACCCACAGGTCGGATCCGGAGCCGCTGTCGTCCAGGGCCTTGAGGGGCAGAATGGTGGTGTTGAAGGCCACCCCCGCCACGCCCAGGCCGTTGTTGGTGTTGCTGGCCACGGTGCCGGTGACGTGGGTGCCGTGGCCGTGGCCGTCGGCCACCGAACTGGTATTGCTGGCGAAGTTCCAGGCATTGGCCCAGTCCACGTTGGTATTTTGCAGGTCAGAGGCCAGGGTAAGGCCGGTGTCGATGATGGCGACCTTGATGTCGCTGCGGCCGCCCCGGTTGTAATCCCAGGCCGTGGGCATGCCGATGGAGGGCATGTCCCACTGATAGGACGAGTACATCGGGTCATTGGGGACCCAGGCCACGTTGACGTAATTTTGCAGAACCTGGACGCCGTCCAGGTTGCCGGCCTCGTAATAAAGGCCGCCGTGGCTGGGGTCCTTGGGGGCCCAAACCTCCGCGCTCAAGCCGGAGGCCTGGGCTACTGAGCTTAATTGGTAATCATTGGTGCTAGTTATGTCCATGGCCGCCAGTCCTGCGTCGGTTGCACCAGGAACGCAGAAAACCAGGCATATTTATAATAAATATAATATCTCATCTTAAGTGACGCAAAATTTAAATACTTTTTCCCAGTTGCCATCCCGGCGCCGGGGCTGGCGGCCCAACGGCCAATCAATAGCACAGCAATAGTGATGCCAGGGACCAGCCCCAGGCCACCATATCCCATAATATTTTATATTGTCTTTTATATTAAATATATATCTCTAGCATCCCACCGTGCGCCCGGGTCTGGACACTCTGGTCCCGAGTGTCCGGGTGTGCATGAGCCAGCTCTTTCGAAAATGCAATTACGATTTGGTGGGACCGGAAGCCAAGTTCTACAATCACAATTTGTTCACAGAAGCTCAGTCTGGGATGGTAGTCAGGGCTGAGTAGCGGTCTGGGTGGCGGCCAGTTCCGGTGGAGGGCCGTCTTGGAATAGGAGACTCAGGCTGCGGACCTGCTCCTCGCCCAGGGCGCCAGTCTGGTACAAAAGCCGCGCCCTATGCAGCAGGTGTTCGTGCAAGGCCTCGGTCAGATCGCGCCGGGTGCGGTAGAGGTCGCGCAGGGACTCCAGGAACTCCACCATGGTGCTGGTGCCCACTTCCACCTCGCGCTGGGTGGCCTGCACGGCGGCCTGGTTGGATTTGAGCGCCTGCTCCAAGGCCTTGACCCGCCGTAGCGATTCGTTCACTCCCCGGAAAGCGTCGCTGGTCTTTTTGATGATTTGGCGGCGCAGGCTCTCGTATTCCTGCCGAGCCTTGTCATGGAGATGATTGGCCTCCCGGGTCTGTGCCAGGGTGGCGCCGCCCTCAAATATGGGGATCCTCAATTCCACCGCCACCGAGGTGACCAGGTCCTCGCCCGGCACCCGGCCGCCGGTGTTTTCGTAAAAGTGCCCGGCGGTGAGGTTCACGGTGGGCACATGGGCCGCTTTTTGGCGGCTCACCTCCAGGCGGGCGGCCTCCAGGGAATGCTTCTTGGCCAGCAGGTTCTGATTGGCGGTCAGGGCCAGACGCTGCCAGTGTGCCAGGTCGTTGGGTTGGGGCGGAGTCAGTGGCAGGCCGGGCCTCAGGTGGGCCAGATGCTCTGGCCATACCCCGGTCAGCTCCCGTAGTTCCTCGCGGCTGTTGGCCAGACGGTCCTCGGCGGCGATCTCGTCGGCGGCGGCCAGGTCAAAACCGGCCTGGGCCCTTTGCTCCGCCGTGGGTGAAACCAGGCCCAACTCGCTGGCCCGGCGGGCGCGCAGCAGCCCCTGGCCAATGGCCGCCTTCTCGGCCTGCGCCCAGCGCAGCCGCTCCTGGTTGCTGACGACCCGCAGATAGCGCTCCAGCAGGCGCAGGCTGAATTCGCCCAGGTTGGCCTGAAAGGTGGACTCGGCCTCCTCCTGGCGCTGGCCGGCCTGGGGCAGCCCCAGCCAGTATTGCAGATTGACCAACGGCTGGGTCAGGAACAGCCCGTACTTCTGGCTGTCATAATCCTGGTTGGGCTTGGAGACGCCGGTCTTAAGGTCCACCGGCGGGTTCTTGTCCTCGAAGTGGTTCAAGCCGCTGGAGCCGCTGGCCACCAACGAGGGTAGCAGAGGGGCCAGGGCCTTGGGCCGGGCCTGGCGGGCGGCCAGCAGGGTTTCCTCGGCGGCCCGGAGCTGGGGGTCATTGGCCTTGGCCAGCTGGTACACCTCCCACAGCCCCTCGCACCTGGCCGGCGCGGCCAGACCCAGCAGGGCGCACAGTAGCAATGCCCATATAATCCAGCCGTCGCGCAAGATAGCATCCTTCATGGTTGGTTCAAGCCCCTGGAGCTGACCGGCCCCAGGCTCAAGGTTCGCGCAGGCTTTCGTCGAAGCCGCGCATTATGGGGTAGAGCAGGTAGGAGATCACCCGGCGCTGGCCCACCTTGATCTCGGCGGTGAGCGTCATGCCCGGCAGCAGGCGGAAATCCGGCGGCACGGCGTTGAGCCGCACCCGCTCCAGTTTTAGCCGGCCTATGTAGTACATGCCGCCGCGCTTCTCTTCCCCGCCCTCGGTCATCTGGGTCTGCTGCACCATGTCCTCGCTCAAGCTCTGGACGCTGGCGCTGGCCGTGCCGTGCTTTTGGTAGGGGAAGGCGTCGAACTTGACGCGGGCCTGGTCCCCTGGGCGCACGAATCCGATGTCCCGGGCTTCCACCTGCGCTTCCACCTCCAGGGGTACATCCAGGGGCACCAAGGTGAAAAGGGGTTCGGCCTCGCGCACCACCGAGCCGGCCGAGCGCTTGGCCACCTCCAGCACCATGGCCGCCGCCGGCGCGCGCAGCACCACCAGTTCCTCCCGGCGGTTGGCCTTGCTCAGCTGCTCGGCGGCGTAGTCGCGCTCGCGGTAGGCCTTGACCAGCTCCTCGCCGGCCTCCTGGCGCCAGTTCTGCACGAAGGCCTCGGCATCGGCCCGGGTCTTGTTCACCTCGTGGCGAATCTCGGACTCGCGGCTGGCGGCGCCCTTGAGGTCTCGCTCCACCTCCAGGCGCTGGTTGCGGGCCTCCAGCACCTTGAGCCGCGACTCGTGATGCTCGCTGGCCAGGGTGGTGCGCATACCCTCTATTTCCTGCAAGCCCTTGAGCCTCTGGGCCAGCACCCGCTGCTCGTTCTGGTTGGTGGCCAGGCTGGCTTCCAGGCGGGCCACGCCCTCCTGAAAGCCCTTGAGCCGGGCCTGCAAGGCGGCCTTGCGCTTGTTGTAAATGTCGGCCTGCCGGCGCTCCTCCTGGTCCGCGCCCGGCCGGGGGGCATAAGGCTGTCCGTGCAGCTCCGCCTCCAGGCGCCGCGCCTGGGCCTGGAAGCTTTGCAGGCGAAAGCGTTGCTGGGCCACGTCGGCCTGGGTGAAGGTGGGGTCCAGGGTGGCCAGCACCGCACCCGCTTTCACTACCTGCCCCACCTTGGCCTGGATGTCATGTATGACGCCGGTTTCCATGGGCTGGACCACTATGGTGGGCGTCGTGGTCACCACCTTGCCCCGGGCCACCACCACCCGGTCCACCGAGGACAGCGAGGCCCACAAAAGCGCCGTGGCCAGCAACAGCACC
>JAKAGJ010000198.1 GCA_021815655.1 Deltaproteobacteria bacterium
GATCTGGGAGGGCGTGGCGCTCATGCGGTAGGAAACCAGTTCGCCCAGGGGCACCAGGGCCGTGGCCCCGCCGCCGGGTTTGGGCACCGCCAGGCGCAGGCGCTCCACCTGGCCGGGGTCCTGGCGCAGGGGCTCGGGCAGGCGCACGCGCACGTTCACCGCGTCGCCGTCCTCGTCCTCATAGGTGGTCACGGCCTGGCCGCCCACCATGGCCCCCACGGTGCGCGCGATCTGGGCGGTCATGACCCCCGCGTCCACGGCGCGCTCGCGGTCCACGATGAGCCGGAACTCGGGGATGTCCTGCTCCAGGGTGACATCCAGGTCCACGATGCCGGGCATGCCCAGCATGATCTTTTTCATGCGGGCGGCGTACTTCTTCAGCAGGTCGATGTCCTCGCCACGGATGTCCACCTCGAACTGCTTCTCGCCGTGCATGCGCCCCACCTCCACGATGGCCGGGCGCAGGCCGGGGATGTCGTCCAGGCGGGCGCGCACCTCGTCCTGCACCTGGAACTGGGTGCGGCCGCGTTCGTTCTTCTCCTTGAGCTTGGCGTAGACCTTGTTGTCGCGCACGGTGCCCTGGTCGCCGGCGCCGATGGTGGCGTAGGTGTGGTCCACCTCGGGCAGCTTCTCCAGGAGATTTATCACCTGGCGCACGCGGCCCCGGCTTTCCTCCAGGGAGGCGTTGGGCGCGGTGGTGAAATTGATCTGGAACTCGGAGCGGTCGTAGCGCTGCATGAAGTTGGCCGGCAGGCTGGCGAAGGCCCCCAGGCCCAGCGCGAAGGCGGCGGCCGCGGCGGTCATCACCAGGCCCCGGTGGTCCAGGGCCCAGGCGATAATCACCCGGTAGCGGTCGGCATTTCGGTCGAACCAGGCGTTGAAGCGGTCCAGAACGCGGGCCAGGAGGTGGCGCTTGCCGCTGCGGTCTATGTCCGGGTCGTGCCAGCGGGAGGAGAGCATGGGGTCCAGGGTGAAGGAGACGAACAACGAAACCAGCACCGCGAAGGTCACCGTGATGCCGAACTGGAAGAAGAATCGCCCCACTATGCCTTTCATGAAGGCCACGGGCACGAACACGGCCACGATGGAGAAGGTGGTGGCCAAAACCGCCAGGCCGATCTCGGCGGTGCCCACGCGGGCGGCCTCCAGGTGGTCCTGGCCCTCCTCCAGGTGGCGCACGATGTTTTCGCGCACCACGATGGCGTCGTCGATCAACAGGCCGATGGCCAGGGACAGGGCCATGAGCGTCATGACGTTCAAGGTCATGCCCATGAAGTTCATGACGATGAAGGCGCTGATAACCGAGATGGGCAGGGTCAGCCCGGTGATGACCGTGGAGCGCCAGGAGTTCAAGAACACGAAGACGATGAGGATGGTGAGGATGCCGCCCAGGAGGAGGGTGTCCTCCACGTCGCTCACCGAGTCGCGGATCATTATGGAGCCGTCGCGCACCATGTCTATGGTGGTGCCCGGCGGCAGTTCGGCCTGCAAGCCCTTGATGGCCTTCTTGACCGTGTCCACCACGGCCACGGTGTTGGCGCCTGACTGCTTGAGGATGTCCAGCCCCACGGCCGGCAGGTGCCCCACCAGGGCCAGGGAGCGCTGCTCCTCGATGCCGTCGCTGACCTTGGCCACCTCCGAGAGCTTCACCGCCCGCCCGCCGCTTTGTCCGATGACCATGCCCTGGAACTGCTCCACCACGTCGGGCTTGCCCGAGACGCGCAGAGGGTACTCGGAGCCCTCGTTGGTCAGGCGGCCCAGGGGGGTGTTGACGTTCTCGGACTTGAGCCCCTCCAGCACCTGGTCCACGCCCATGCCCAGGGCCTGTAGGCGCTCGGGGTCCACGTTGACGTTCACCTCGCGCTTGGACTTGCCCACCAGGTCCACCTTGCCCACGCCGGAGATGCTCTCCAGGCGGCGCTTGACCTTCTTTTCCACCAGGGTGGTGAGGTCGCGGGCGCTAAGAGTGTCGGAGCGCACCGCCAGGGAGACGATGGGCATGGCCTGGAAATCCAGCTTCTGGATGATGGGTTCCTCGATGGCCTGAGGCAGGTCGCCGCGGATGGCGTTGACCTTGGCGCGGGCCTCCTGGGAGGCCTCGTTGATGCGTACCTCCAACTGGAACTCCACCACCACCTGGGAGACGCCCTCGCGGGAAACGCTGACCACGTGCTTGACCCCGCTGATGGGGTTCACCGCCTCCTCGATGCGCTTGGTGACCTCGCGCTCCACGGTTTCGGGCGAGGCGCCGGGGTACTTGGTGATGATGGAGACTACCGGCACCTCCACATCGGGGAACATGTCGATGGCCAGGCGGCGGTAGGAAAACAGTCCCAGGGTGACCAGCGCCAGCATCATCACCGTGGCGAAGATGGGGCGCTTGATGGACAGGTTGCTCAAAAACATGGCTTGGACGTCCTGTGCGGCGGAATCGTTGTAGGGCGCGTGGGCTCTGGGCGCGGTCCGGGCCGGGTCCGGCCAGGCCTAGCCGCCGTTGGTGGTCACGACCTTGATCTTGTCGCCGTCCTTGACGTTGAAGCCGCCGCGGGTGATGACCTCCTCGCCGGGCTGCAAGCCCTCGCTGATCTCCACCAGGTCGCCCTTGACGGCGCCGGTCTTGACGCCGCGGCGCCGGGCGATCTGTCCATCATTGACCATGATCTCGGCGCGACCCTGCACCACGTCCCAGGTGGTCAGCGCCGCCCGGGGCAGTTGCAGCACGTGTTGGCGGGTGCCGGTGATGATGCGCCCCTTGGCGAACAGGCCTCCCTTCAAGAGCTCGTCCCGGTTGGGCACCTCCATCACCACCTTGACCGAGCGGTCGGCCTCGTTGACCGTGGGGTTGATGAACATCACGGTGCCAGGGAAGGCGCGGCCGGGAAAGGCGTCGGTGAAGAATTCCAGGGGCTGGCCCCGCTTCAGGGCGCCCATCTCCCGGGAAGGCACGTTGACCGTCAGCTCCAGCATATGGGTGTCCACCACCTTGAACATGACCTTGTTGCTGCCGGCCTCGCCCACCATGTCGCCCACGTTGATCCCCCGGTAGGCGATGACGCCGTCGAAGGGGGCCAGGATCAGGGCCTTGTTCAGGCGGGTGCGCACGAAGGAAAGGTCATCCATGGCCACTTGCAGCTGGGCCTTGGCCGCCTCCACGCGGGCCTGGCTGGCCTCGTCATCGGTGCGGGCGTCGTCCAGGTTCTGCTGGGTGACCAGGCCCACCTCCTTGAGCTTGTTCAGGCGTTGGTGCTCGCGTTGGGAGCGGCGCAGGCCCACCTCGGCCTGCAACAGGCCGGCCTTGGACGCCTCTACGGCGGCCTGGGCCTTGCGCACCAGGGTGGCGGCCTCCCGGGTGTCCAGGCGGGCCAGGGGCTGGCCCTTCTTGACCCTCACCCACTGATCCACCATCACCTCGGCCACGATGCCGGCGTACTCGCTCTTGACGCTAGCCTCGAACTTGGGGGCCAGGGAGCCCACCACCTCGATGCCCTCCACCAGGTCGGCGGGCACGGCCTTCATGGCCTCCACGGCCACCGGCGGCCGGCTGGCGGTCTTGGCGCCTTCCTTGGCGGCCTGGCCGTTGCTGGAGCAGGCGGCCAGGGCCAGACCCAGGCCCACCAGGGCCGCCGCCCCACAAGTTGCCCAAAATCCCTGTTTCATCAGGCTTTGCCCCCTATGCTTTGGCCGTGGAAATGCCTTCAAGTACGAGGTCGGTGGCGCGGCGCAGCCCCTCCAGGCCCATGCGCCGTTCTGGCATGCACAATTCGAACTGCATGGCCAGGTGCTCGGCTCCCAGCAGGGCCCAGGTCATGACCTCGGCGTCGCCGACCCTGAACTCGCCGCCGGCCATGCCTTCTTGCACCAGCCGGAGAACCTCGTCCTGGAAGCGTTGGTGCAGGGCGTCGAAGTCCACGAAGGGCGCCCCCTGGGGTGGTCCGTAATAGATGGCATGCATGATCTTCATGGTCTGGAGGTGTTCGCAGAAGACCTGAAAGGCCAGCTCGCCCAGGCGCTTGATGCGCTGGCTGGCCGTGGCCCCGGCGGGCACCGGCTCATCCAAGAGCTTGAGGAAGCTCTGGCTGGTGCTCTGCATCAGCTCTAGGTAGAGGCCTTCCTTGCTGCCGAAATAGTAATAGAGCACCGGTTTGGTGACTCCAACCGCGGCCACGATCTCGCGCACGGTGGTGGCGGCGTAGCCCTTTTGGGCGAACAGATCGCTGGCGGCCCGCAACAGACGTTGGCGCACCGAGCTGTCCAAGGTTTCAGCCGGCCTGGCGGCCTCGCTCATCACCGTCCTCCATTGACCGGAACAGGACAGGGCGGGATTGTTACCTACCGGTAAGTATAGGAGGTGGGGTGTATTGTCAAGTAACTTTTCTCCAAACCTTCCGCAGACTGCCGCAAGGCAGCTCATGCGGCAACGCAAGCCGAGCATTTTGGGATTAGTGCAAGGCGTGGCCGACCACAATTAATAGACACAGCCCAACCAAGCATATCGCCAGGATGGCCTCCCGCCTGATGAAAGGCACATGCGCGGCGGCACCCTTGGCGTACCTTAATAGTGCGTGGCGATTCAGTATGATATGCCAAATAGTGAATATAGAGAAAATAATGGCAAGAATGTTATGTGCCGACATCCAAGCATGGCGCTGGACCGTCATGGGATAAAACTGGAAAAGATGGTTTTCATAGCCGGTTATGGGCAGGCCCAACCCGGCGACAGCGGCAGTGATGGCAATGAAGGCCCGCGTGTTAAATGATACTTTATTGTTGGCTTGCATGGCTAATTCCTGATTATTTAAACTGTTCAACTGTGTCGCGTATTTCGGAAAGCACCTTGATCGCCGTCTCGATATCCTGCGGTGTCAGTTTTTGTTGCATTGAGCTTTCAAACTCGTGCACCCGCTCATGTATCTGAAGAAAGAGACGTTGGCCCTTGGCGCTCAGGCTGACTTGGCTGCGGCGGCGGTCGCTGGGGTCAGGCCGGCACCTGACCCATTTCTGTTCCTCCATCTCCTTGATCAGACGGCTGACGGCGGCGGCGTTGACCCCCAACCGGCGGGCCAACTCCATGGTGCCGGCCCCCTGGGGCAGCTCGATGGCCAGCAGGCGCAGTAGCGCCAGCTTGGAAGCCGATATCCCCACGATGCGCGAGAGGTTGTTGAACAGCGCCTGGCTGGTGCGGTACAAGTCCCTCAGGAGATGCGGCTCATCACCATGATTACGCATTCCTTGAAATTCAATATCTAATTCAGAATGTGACATGACTAATAATTGCATATGTCATTGACAATGTCAATGAAATAATTGCCGTAGAGGCGCCGCCCGCGGTCTCGGCGCATGGGA
>JAKAGJ010000199.1 GCA_021815655.1 Deltaproteobacteria bacterium
AACATGGAAGACGTGATCTTCAACGGCTCGGACAAGCGCAAGGCCACCGGCATGGCCGAGGTCTCCCTGGTCTTCGACAACACCGGCAGTCTCACCAACCCCCAGTTCGCAGACCTGCCCGAAATCATGGTCACCCGCCGGCTGTACCGCAACGGCGACAGCGAGTATCTCATCAATAAAATGTCCTGCCGCCTCAAGGACATCCAGCAGTTGTTCATGGACACCGGCCTGGGCAACCGCTCCTACGCCATCATCGAGCAGGGGCGCGTGGCGGCCTTCATCGAGGCCAAGCCCGAGGACCGCCGCTTGTGGGTGGAGGAGGCCGCGGGCATCACCCGCTACAAAAACCAGAAAAAGGTCTCCCTGCGCAAGATGCAGGCCGCCAAGGAAAACCTGGACCGCCTACAGGACATCCTGCACGAGGTGGCGACCCAGATGGAGCGCCTGCGGCGCCAGTCCCAAAAGGCCCAAGTCCACCGCGACCTGCGCGGCCGCGTGCAGGAGCTGGACCTGAACCTGTCCAGCCATGACTTCGCCCGCCTGTGCGCCGAGCAGGTCACGGCCCAGGCCGAGGCCGACGCCGTGGCCGCCCAGCTGCTCTTGGCCAATCAACAGGTCACCGGCCTGGAGACCGACCTGGAAACCGTGCGCGTGCAGCTTATTAGCGCCGAGGAGGAGATCAGCCAGGCCGGGGCGCGGCGCCTGGAGGCCCAGGGGGCCATCCAGAAGGCCGAGAACGAGCTGACCCTCTTGGGGCGCGAGGCCGAAAACCTCAAGCGCCTAAAAGAGCGCTACGAGGAGGAACGCCGCCAGCTCAAGGCCCGGCTCGGCGAGCAGGAGCGCGAGCTGGCCAAGGCCCGCCGCCAGGCCCAGGAGAGCCAGGACAACCTGGCCGACAGCCGGGCCGCCGCCGAGGCCATCAGCGAACAGGTCCTGGAGCGCCAGGAGGGCTTGAGCGGCCTGGAGCAGCGGGTGGACGCGGCCAAGCATACCTTGGTGGATAATCTGTCGGCCATCAGCCAGCAAAAGAACCGCCTGGGCGACATCGAGCGCCAGCAGTCCGAATTGCAGCGCCGCCAGGAGTCCTTAAGCAGCCGCCGCCAGGGCCTGGAAGATGACCTGGCCCAGCAGGAGGCTGGGCGCCAGGAGGCCCAGGAGGCCCTGGATCAAGCCCGCGCCGAGTTGGAGGAGTCCGAAACCAAGCTGACCCAGCTCTCGCGCCAGCGCGACGAGTATCAACAGCGCCTGTCCGGCCTGCGCCGGGCCGAGCAGGAGGCCACCCGCCGCCGCCACGGCCTGGCCGCCTCGGTGGACGCCCTGGCCTCGGCCCTGGGCTCCCACGACTGGGCCCAGGCGGGGGTGCGCCGGGTGCTGGGCGACGCCAGCCAGGGCAAGCTGCCGGTGCCGCTCTTGGGAGTGGTGGCCGAGAAGCTCTCCGTGCAGCCCGGGGCCGAGGCCCTGGTGGAGGCGGCCCTGGGGCCGGATTTGCAGGCGCTGATGGTGGCCGACGGCGCCGCCGCCCTGGCCCTGGGCCAGTACGTGGCCAAGGAGAACCTGGGGCGCATCCGGGTGGTGGCCTTGCACGAACTTAACGGCCGTCTGGACCACCCGGCGGGCAGCCAGCCCCTGGCCGGCCTGGTCAAGCCCGAGCCGGGCTTCGAGCCGCTGGCCGCCCTGTGGATGGCCTGTGGCCACAGCCCGGACCTGGCCAACGCCTGGAGCGCCGCCAGCGCCCTGGAGCCGGGGCAGGTGGTGGTCAGCGCCGACGGCGAGCGCCTGGACCGCCCGGGCGCCGCCAGCCTGGGGCGCGGCAAGGCCGAGTCGGTGCTCACCCGCCAGAACGAGCTGAAGAAGCGCCGCCAGGAGTTGGCCGCCGCCGAAGATGCCCAGGCCGAGGCCACCGAGGCCCGCGAGATGGCCGAATCCGAGGTGGCCCGCCTGGAGGAGGAGCACCGCGACTGGCGCGGCCAGCATCAGGAGCAGGAGCGCACCCTGCGCCGCCGCGAGCAGGAGTTGTTCCGCCTGCGCGAGGCCGTGGGGGTCAAGGAGCGCCAACTGGAGGGGCTGGAGTACGACGCCGGCGAGATATGGTCGGAACTTAATCGTCTGGAATCTGAAGGCGTGCGCCTGGGCGAGACCCTGGCCGCCCTGGAGGGCAAAAGCGCCGACCTGGAGCAAGGCCTGGCCGCCGCCCAGATGGCTTTGAGCCAGGGGCGCCAGGACTTGGAGCGGGTGCGGGTGCAGGAGGGCGAGGCCCGCCTAGCCGCCGCCTCCCTGCAGAACGCCGCCGAGCAGGCCTTGCGCGAGTCCAAGCGCCTGGGCCAGGAGATGGCCGCGGCCAGCGAGCGCCTGCTGACCTTGAGCGCCGACGTGCAGGGCGCCGGCGACACCCTGGATTCCATCCTGGGGCGCCGCTCGGCCGAGCAGAACCGCCTGGGCGGGCTCTACGCCGAAATGGACCGCCAGGAGGAGGCCTACCGCCAGGCCCGCGAGGTCTTGAGCCAGGCCCAGGCCCGGGCCGCCGAGCTGGAGGCCAGCCTCAAGCAGGGACGCCAGGACTTGAAGCGCGTGGAGTCCGAGAGCCAGGCCCTGAGCCTGCGCCTCAAGGAACTGGAGTTGGCCAGCCAGCATTTGTGCGAGCAGGTCATGGAGCGCTGCCACGTGGACCTGGCCAGCCAGCACCAGGAGTTCCTGCCCCAGGGGCCCTTCCAGCCCGAGCAGGCCAAGGAACGCCTGGCCAAGCTGCGCCAGCGCCTGGGCCGCCTGGGGCCGGTCAACATGGAGGCCATCAGCGAGTTCGAGGCCTTGAGCGAGCGGCACCAGTTCCTTACCGAACAAAAGGCCGACCTGGAGGCCTCCCTGGATGACCTGCGCTCGGCCATCCGCAAGATCAACAAGACCAGCCGCGTCCGCTTCATCGAAACCTTGGCCGAGGTGAACCAGCGCCTGGAGGCGGTCTTCCCGGTGCTTTTCGGCGGTGGCCAGGCCAGCCTGGAGCTGGACCAGGACGTGGACCCCCTGGAGGCCGGCCTGCACCTGATGGTGGAGTTGCCGGGCAAGAAGGTCAAAAACCTGGAAGCGCTCTCCGGCGGCGAGAAGGCCCTGTCGGCGGTGGCGGTGCTCTTCGCCCTGTTCCTCATCAGGCCCGCGCCCTTTTGCATCCTGGACGAGGTGGATGCGCCCCTGGACGAGGCCAACGCCGGGCGTTTCCACGACCTGTTGCGCCAGCTGGCCGGCCGCTCCCAGATACTCATGGTCACCCACAGCCGCCGCACCATGGAGATCATGGACCTGCTCTATGGCGTGACCATGGAGGAGCGCGGGGTGAGCAAGATGCTGGCCGTGAACCTGGCCCAGGGCGAATCCCTGGCCGCTTGACGCCGGCTTTTTCGCTCTATACCATGCTACGGGCGGGTGGCTGACGGCCTCCCGTCCGTAGTCATTTCAACCCCCCGAGGATCATGGGCCTATTAAAATTCTGGAAAAAGAAGGATCAGGCTCCAGCCGCCGAGGCCGAGGCCCAGCCGGAGCCGCGGGCTCTTGAGGGCCTCGAAGCCGAGCCGGAGGCCGTGGAGAGCGCTCCCGTCCCTGAGCCCATGGCCGAGGCACCCGCGCCGGCCAGCCAGGCCGAGCCGGCCACCCAACCCGTGACGCTCCCAGAGCCGCCCGAGCCGGGGCCAGCCGAGGAACCGCCAGCCCCGCCGGAAAAGAAAAAGGGCCTTTTCGCCCGTCTGGCCGAACGCCTGGGCAAGACTCGCGAGAAGATAAGCGGCTCCATCGACCGCCTGACCCTGGGACGCAAGATCGATGACGAGCTGTTGGACGAGCTGGAGGAGGTGCTGGTCACCGCCGACCTGGGGGTCAAGACCTCCCTGGAGCTGATCGAGGGGCTGCGCGGCCGCGTGCGCCGCCAGGAACTGCGCGATGCCGAGGCCCTCAAGCTGGCCCTGCGCGCCGGCATCGAGGCGGTGCTGACCAAGGTGGCGCCGGTGCCCAGCCGCGACCACGCCCCCCACGTCATCATGGTGGTGGGGGTCAACGGCGTGGGCAAGACCACCACCATCGGCAAGCTGGCGCACTACTTCACCGGCCAGGGTCGGCGGGTGCTCCTGGGGGCCAGCGATACCTTCCGGGCCGCCGCCGCCGAGCAGTTGGAGATATGGGCCGGCCGCGTGGGCTGCCCCATCGTGCGCCAAAAGCACGGCGCCGATCCCTCGGCCGTGGCCTATGACGCCGTGGAGGCGGCCCAGAACCGGGGCCGCGATCTGGTCATCATCGACACCGCCGGCCGCCTGCACACCAAGGTCAACCTCATGGAGGAGCTGAAGAAGATCCACCGGGTGCTGGGCAAGCGCCTGGAGGGCGCGCCCCACGAGGTGCTCTTGGTGCTGGACGCCACCACCGGGCAAAACGCGCTGAGCCAGGCCAAGCTCTTTCACGAGGCCGTGCCTTTGACCGGGTTGGTGCTGACCAAGCTGGACGGCACCGCCAAGGGCGGAGTGGTGGTGGCCATCGCCGAGGCCATGGGGCTGCCCATCTGCTTCGTGGGCGTGGGCGAGGCCCTGGAGGACCTGCGCCCCTTTGACCCCCAGGAATTCGCGGCGGCCATTTTCTAGGATTGGGTGCGGGGGAGCCTTCCAAGCTCTCGTCGCCGGGCGGGGATGTGGTTGCGACTCAGCCCCACATGAAGATATCTGTCACGTAATCAATGTCCTCGTTTTTGTATGAAAGGGAGCCGGTCCCCACTGGGTTCGGGCATGCGTTGTCAGGGCTGGTCGCCTGAAGCCCATCTACAAGAAGTGCAGAGGTGTCGTCTTCTTCTTAATCGGCGGCGTGCAACCCAAGACCGTGGCGCTGGAGGGCGCGGGGCGCCTGTGCCCTTCCTGTGGCCTCAATACCTGCCAGCAGATGCGCCAGGATTACTACCTGAGCCTGTTTTTCATCCCCCTTTTCCCGGTCAAGCGCGGGGCGCCCTATTGGCAATGCCGCCGCTGCGGCCAGGCCTGTGGCGGCCAGCCCCCGGCCCAGCCCGCCCCCCGGCCGGAGCCCGCCCCGGCGGCGGCGCTGGCCTGCGGTTTCTGCGGGGGCGAGTTGAGGCAAGGCTTTAAGTATTGCCCCTATTGCGGCGCCAGGATATCTTATTGAATTAGCTGGTATTGTTTGATTAGCTTTGGGCATTGGCCAACCGCTGGCCAAAGATTCCAAGCCCGCGCGCCAGCTCACGTGGTTCAACAGTAGCCGCGGCCGTCAAATCGTCCGCGCCATGGATACTGGCGTTCCTGTCATGGGAGCATACCGGCAACCGGGCTATTCCCATACCGTTTTC
>JAKAGJ010000200.1 GCA_021815655.1 Deltaproteobacteria bacterium
TGAATACCTCTGTTGTTCTACATAAATTTTAATTTTAATTCTGAGCTAATAGAGACCTATTAATCTTAAATCAATATCTGGTTAGCATTAATTTAATCGAATTTATTGTTAAAATTATTAGCAAGATTATCTTGCCGCGATTTTTTAGCTCTCCTCCCGCTTAAGCCTTACCCCCCCAACGCCCTTCTTAACGCCGCCGGCGCGGGCAACGCAACATCATCCAACGGTCTGGCCAGCCCCGACCACGCCACCCTATTAAAGGCTCGCGGTTTGGCCTCCACGGTGATGACACCGTTCTCGTCGGCGTCGATGGTGAGCATGCCGATGGCCGGGGTGGTGAGCATCTCGCGGCCGGGGCAGGCCAGGAAGCTTTGCCCCTCGCCGCTGAAGGCGCCCAGCACCAGCCAGGGCAGGGCGGCGGCGATCAGCCCCTGGTCCAGGCCGGCGCTCTCCAGGGGCTGGCCGCCGGCAAAGCAGCTCACGCCGCCCAGCAGGCGGCCCAGCACGCCGTCGGCCAAGAGGGTTTCCCACGCCAAATCGGGCAGATCGCCGCCCACCAGCAGCTCGCCCTGGCCGCCGGGCAGGCGGGGCCAGTGCAGGGCCAGGGAGGCGGCCGCCACCCAGGCCGCCGGGCCGCCGCCCAGCTCGCGCACCTCCTGGGGGGTGAGCCCCAGCACCAGCACGGCGGGCTCGAACATGTCGGGTTGGGGGGGGTGGGGCAGGTCGCGGCGGGGGATGACCCGGGCCGTGAGGGCGAAGCCGGCCTCGCGGGGGGGCGCGGCCTGCCAGAACAGCCAGGAGCCGCCGGGGCGCAGCACCAGGCCCCTGAGGAGTCCCAGCACCCCCAGCCAGTCGGCGGCGCTGGGCGTGCAGCCGCCCAGGCGCAGGTGGCGGGTCAGCGGGCGCAAGGGGCTGACCTCGCCCATCTCGCGCAGCATGGCCAGGGGCTCGGCGCTGGCCGTGGCCGCCGCGTCGGCCAGGAGGCGCTGGCCGCCGGGCAGGCGCACATAGAGGCTCAGGCCCCGCCCGCCGTCAAAGACGATGACCCGCACACCCGCCATCGCCTAGCCCCCTTCCGGCCGTCAGCGCCGCGGCGCCAGGGTGTCGGCGTAGGTTTTTTGCAGTTGACTGAGTTCCTGGGGGGTGTAGGCCCGGCCCGCGCCCAGGGCGGCCTGGTCCCAGGCCGACTCGGGGCGCAGGCCTTGCAGGGTCCAGGCCTGGGCGCCGGTCAGGGCTTGGGCCATGGCCGCCAACTCCTCGGGGCCGTGCCAGGCCGGCCAGATGGTGGAGCGGAACTCGTGGGCCAGGCCGGAACTTATCAGGAAGCTGATGGAGCGGCGCAGCTTGTCCAGGTTCACGGGCTTGCCGGCGGCCCGGCGATAGGCCAGGTCGCCCAGGGGGGCCTTGAGGTCCATGGCCACCATGTCGATGAGCCCCCGGGCCGCCAGTCGCTCGATGACCTCCGGCCGGTGGCCGTTGGTGTCCAGCTTGACCGCGAAGCCGGTATCCTTGAGACGCTGGCACAGGTTGGCCAGGCCTGGGTGCAGGGTGGGCTCGCCGCCGCTGACCACCACGCCGTCCACCCAGCCCACGAAGGGTTTCAGGCGGGCCAGCACATCGTCCAGCGGCAGGTCCATGAGGCTGTCGGGGTCGGCGGCCAGTTGGTGGTTGTGGCAGTAGGGGCAGGCGAAATTGCAGCCGGGCAAGAACAGCACCGAGGCGATGGAGCCCCGCCAGTCCAGGAAGCTGGTCTCCAGAAAGCCCTTGAGCGGCGGGCAGGCCGTCAACTCGCCGGGCGGGGCCGCGGGCGCCCCGCTCTGGCTGGGCAACCTGGGGTCGGCCTCAGGCATGGGCTACCTGGTTGAGGAAGGACTTGATCTTGATGGCGCCGGAGATGTGGCTCATGTCGTCCAGCACCAGGATGGGCAACTCGCGCTCGGCCACATCCACCAGCTCATGCCAGGCCAGGTGGGCCAAGGCGTCGGGGTTGTCCGGCCCCAAGACGTCCTGCTTAATGCCCAGGCTCTCCAGGTCGAACTTGTCGGTGATGTAATGGCATTTCTCGCAACCCGGTTTGGTGAACAACGTCATCTGCCAGCTCCTCCTGCCGGGTGCCCCCGGCTGGGCATTAACGGGGCAGGGTGCCCCTGCCGCCAATAACGGGTCGGTTGACGCCCTGGTCCCCTCAGACCAGGCCGGCTCCCGTTGTTATGCTGCCGCCATAACCCAAGTATGTTTCATCGCGCCGCGCCACGGCCCCCCAGACCGGGTGGGCGGGGATGCGACGCGGCAATCTTGCGAATCCCTGTCTTAAAGAGGCAAGGCAGGGAGAGCGAAAAGGAAGATTGCTTCGCTGCGCTCGCAATGACGTCCATTCGCTTTAGGCCGTGCATTAGATCCTGTCCCAAATTGGGACGGCAAGTTGCTTTCGCAATGACGGCTAGTTGCTTGAGGTCTTGCATTGCTTGCCTTGCCGGTGGGGGATTTGCCCCTCGCTGCGCCACACTACGCCTTATAAATCACGAAGTGTGGGGCCTCTTCGTTGGGGCGGGGTTTATCCCCGCCCGTCTTCGCCTGCCCTCTCACAGGTCACGGGTTCGATTCCCGTCTTACGCTCCCGTGATTACCGCCGGTTACTCCCCTGTGCCGCCCCCAATAGCCCCCTACACCGCCTCGGCTTGCGCGGGGCGGGGCGTGAAGTGCCCCTGGTTGCGGTAGCGGTCCTTGAGCTCGCCCACCTTGCCCTTGTTCCAGGAGGAGACGCGGGTGAAGTAGCCGGTGATGCGCGTGATGTGTTCCAGGTCGTTGGAGCCGCAGGCCGGGCAGGTTTCCAAGAGACCGCGGTCGTTCTGGCCGCAGGACTTGCAGCAGGTGAATTCGGGACTAAAGGCCACCTGGTCGTTCTTGGTGTCGCGGAAGATCTTGATGACGAAGTTGGCCAGGGATTCCTTGGCCGGCCGCGCCTCGCCCAGCCAGACGTGGGTGATGGCCCCGGCCTCGATGATGGGGTGGAAGCGCCCCTCCAGCTTGACCCGCTCGATGGGGTTGACGCTGGCGCCCACGTTGAAGAGCGTGGAATTGGTGTAGTACACCTCGCCCCGGAAGATGTCGCCCTTGACCGTGTGGCGGGCGCGCTCGGCGTGGTGCTTCAGGTCCAGCTTGGCGAAGCGGTAGGCCGTGGATTCGGCCGGGGTCTGCTCCAGCACGAAGCGCATGTTGTACTTCTGGCCGTAGTGGTCGCACAGAAGCTTCATGTGGGCGATGATCTTGAGCCCGAAGCGCATGGCCTCCTCGGACTGGTGCAGCTCCTGGCCCAGGTGCTCCTTGACCATCTCGTTCAGGCCCACCATGCCCACCAGGTAGGTGACGCGGTGCATGCGCAGATAGGGCTGGCCGTCCAGCTCCATGGCCAACAGCGCCAGGGGCCCGGTGGGGCCGTGGCCCAGGAGCTCCTGGATGAAGTTGCGCTTTTGCAGGTGGGCCTGGGCGGCCAGGTCGATGCGCTGGCGCAGGAGGTGGAAGAGCTGGGTGTCGTCGCCCGCCGCCTCGTAGGCCACGCGCGGCAGGTTTATGGTGACGTTCTGCAGAGCGCTGTAGCGCATCTTCCAGGGGGTCTTGGCGTCCTCCAGGTCGGATTTCTCCAGCTTGAAGGACAGGCGGCAGCACTCGCTGATCTTGGCGGTCTGGCCGCGGTCAAAGACGAAGTAGGTGTTGCCCTTCTCGGCGGCCACGTCGCAGATGTGGTGCAAAAAGTCCATGTGTCCTTCGGTCTTGAAGAACTTTTCGGTGATGTGCACCAGGGGCTTGGGGAAGAAGAAGGGGCGCCCGGAGCCGTCGCCCTCCTTGTAGACGTCAAAGAGCATCCACACGAAGCGCTGGGCTTCCTTCTCGTAGTCGGCGTAGGTCTTGCCGGTGTAAAGGCCGTTGGGGCCGATGGCCGGCACGTCCTCGAAGTGCTTGGGCACTTCCCAGTAGAGGTTGATGTCGGTGAAGATGGCCTGGCCGCCTCTGGCCACGGCCTGCTGGCTGAACTCGAAGATGAGCATCTGGGCGATCTGCTTGACCTCGCGGTCGCTCTTGCCCTCCAGGTAGGGGGCGAAGAAAAGGTTGACCGCGTCCCAGCCGATGGCCCCGGCGAAGTTGGACTGCAAGGCGGCGGCGAATTTGACCATGTGGGCCAGGAGCACCTCGGGGTGCTTGGCCGGCTTGGCCAGGGCCAGGGAGTTGGGCAGGTTGAGCCCGAACTTCTTGATGTACTCCAGGGACTGGCCCGAGCAGTAGGGGCGGTCCACGAAGCCCAGGTCGTGCAGGTGGATGTCGCCGCGCATGTGGGCGTCGCCCACCTCGCGGGAGAAGACGCTGATGAGCGCGTATTCCTTCTTGATGGACTCGGCCAGGGTGAGGTTGGTGGCCTCGGGGCCGTGGGGCACGTTGGCGTTTTCCTTGTTGGGCAGACGGATCATGTTGTCCACGTCAAACAACGGCACGCCCAGGCGGGTGTGCCGCAGGCGTTCTTCCTCCAGGCCGCGCTCGATCAGCTTGTAGTTGACCAGTTCGCGGATCAGGGGGGCGGTGACCATCTTGATGCCGGCCGAGGCGATCATTTCCTCGATCTCGGCGGCGATGGCCTGGGCGGTGCCCTCATCCAGCAGCGTCTCGCGAATCAGGGCCTCGGCGATGCGCGCCCGGTTCCAGCCGTCCATCTCCTCGGAGCTGGAGCGCACAAAGAGGGCCATGTCCGTGGTCTCGGAGTTCTGCATCGGATTGTGACCGCCGTCCACCACCTTGAATTTACCCATGCTATCTCTCTCTCCGCCTGCCTGGCCGGCCCTGCCGGCTGGTTTGATTTCGCTGTCCTGGACGGTGGCGCGTTTCGTGGCCCGATTGGGTGGCGGAAACCGGTCTGGCCCCCGCTCGGCGCGGCTGATGTCCACCATCTTGTACCGAGATCATTGTTACACCACAAGATGTGGGGGTGTCAACGGGATTTTGCTAACTGATAATATTTCCTAGAGACGCGGGATAAGCCCTTGGAACGAGTCGGAAAAGACTTTTTATCGGCCAAAAAGGCACTGGTTCGGCGGGCGAGATCCAGGAGGGTTAGCCCCTGATAATGCTTAAGCAATGGCCGTGAGCGCCCTTGGTGGACGATCAACCTGTCCGCCGCTTTTGGCCACCGCCCCCCCAGGGGGCCCCGCGCGACCCGTGCTGGCGACGGCGTCGCCCGAGCCGTTCATGCCCCGCCGAGGGCACCCGGCCCGTTATTGTCCCGTGGTGGGCAGGCCACCACGG